>JBAVAV010000604.1:0-1604 GCA_049585895.1 Candidatus Sulfotelmatobacter sp.
CGGAGCCAGAACGACAGGTATGGGCGGAATCTGCCTCAATTCTTCCAGTCGTTCAAGCAAGACTTGCTGGTTGGAAGCTGGGGTTGTCATAGCGATATGCCTTTCGCCTGTGTCCTTTGTGCTTTTACATACGCCGTGGACCCGGGAAGATGGACCAGGAGAAAGTCGTCGCTGACGTCATAGAGAGATTCGGAATGGCCGAGGAACAAATATCCGTGAGGCAGAAGGTTGTTATAGAAATGCCGAATCACGCGCCGATTGGAGGCCAGGTCGAAGTAGATCAGTACGTTACAGCAGAAAATGAGATCCAGACTCTGGGTGAACGTCATGCGGGCGTCGTCCGACAGGTTGACCCGGCTGAAGCTGATGTTGCCACGCGCCGCCGGAGTTACCTGGAGCTGATCGGCAACCGGAAGAAAGTACTTCTTGCGGTAATAGGCAGTGAGGTTGCGCGTGCTGTAGCTGCCGTAGAGCGCGTTCTTGGCGTGAGTGAGAGAGCGCTCATTCAGATCGGTCGCGAGAATCTCGACGATCCAGTTTTTGAGCTGACCGTTTGCCTCCTCGAGAAGCAGCATGTTGAGGGTGTACGGTTCTTCTCCAGTGGAACAGCCGGCGCTCCAGATCCGCAGGCTGCGCTGCGAGGTCTTCGGTTTCGCCACGAGAATTCTTGGAATCACGACTTGCCGCAGAGCATCCAGCTGGGGCTGGTTGCGGAAGAAGCAGGTTTCGCCGACGGTGATCTCGTTGAGCAAAGCCGTCAGCTCAGCCTTCCACTTGGGCCGGATGGTGATGCACTCAAAATAATCGCGCAAGTTCTCCGCGTTCACTTCCTTCATGCGCCGGCCACAGCGATCCAGCAGGAGTGGCAGTTTGTTGTCCGGCTGAAAGATGCCCGCCTCCTGATAAATCAGGTCGCGGATGCGCACGAGATCCGGATCCGGATGCCCTTCCAATCCAACAACCGCTTGCATCGTAGGCGCAGTGGTCATGCGGTTGCCTTTCGGGCTGCCGGAGCGATTGTGACTTGCAAGTTCGTAATAAGGCCGGCTCGATCAAGCATCAGACAGAGAAGATCTTCGCCGTTGATGGCGGACCCTTTTGGGATCCACGCTCTTGAACGGAACGTTTGGTATAGAGCGTCGAAACTCTCGCATCACGCATACTCGTCCGTTTCCTGTCATTGCAGGGGATCTTTGTGGTGAAGGAAAAGGAAGCCGCGATTGTCCGAAGTGTCCGTCATAGGCACGCATCAAACATCCGGGTGATTCCGGCGGCGAACCCCGACCAGACCCATTCCTGAGAACTCCGCCATCATGCGTTCCGCATGTGCATGAATTTTCCATCGGCACTGAGAGCGCCGACTTTAGTTACCGGGTGGGGGCTAAGAGTCACTTTCCGGACGGCTGACGGCTCCTGATTGATCAGGAGGAGGAATCCTGGAACGAGGATATCGGATCAGGATCGAGCCGGCGCATTTCCAACATGCATCACGCCGCCGGTTTGACCAGCATGTGCGTTAACAACGCGTCGGCCACCTGTTCTGCATCCGGTTGGTAGGTGCCGCCGAGTACCGGCCGGCGCAGAGCGCTGATCCTTTCGTGCCG
>JBAVAV010000605.1:0-9319 GCA_049585895.1 Candidatus Sulfotelmatobacter sp.
GCCCAGGACGGACAGGATCACGTGGATGCGCACCGTTCCATCGCCTTCGCCATCAGCAAGTATTCCCCGGGGTCGCCAGAAAAGCCCTTCGTCGATCACCGCTTTTACACGACGGTGAATATGATTCACACGCTAGAAATGCTGCTAGGCCTGCCGCCCATGAACCAGAACGACGCCTACGCTCCGGTCATGGGCCCGATGTTTTCCGGCCCGGGCAACCAGTCGCCGTTTCAAGCCGACGACCGCAACCGCACCAACGGCCTGATTTACGAAACCAACAAACGCGACGCGCGCGGCGCAAGTGAATCCGCGAAGATGGATTTCTCGCGACCCGACGCTGCGCCCGCGGCCCAGCTGAATCGCATCCTATGGCGCGATGAAAAAGCCGCGGCGCCCGTGCCCGCGGTGAAGCACATGGTGCTTCCAGCGGGAAGCGATTGAGACCTTTGTCCACAAACGGACCGGGAGGGCACGGCTTCAGCGGTTGGGGAAAAACTCCGAACGTATGCACTATCGGGATCAGTCGCGCGGAGCGGCGTAAGAATGCTGCACACGGCGCAAGCCGTCGGTAGAACGCCATTTCCAGCCCCGACGTGGCGAGAAATGAAGATGCCGCTCCGAGGCGGCACACTTATCACGCTGCCCTTCTCGCTCATCAAAAAACGGTGGTATGATATCAATCCGCGACCGCGGCGCGAGCTTATGACTTCGATCAACCCTGCCCTACGGTTATGTCGGTTTGCCCCATTTCTCATCATGGTTGCCTGCACACTCGCTGCGGGCCAACAGGAGAGTTCGCTCTACAGCTTTCGCTTTAACGGCACCGATGGCTTCGATCCAATCGTTGGTTTGGTGTCCGATAAAGCGGGCAATCTCTACGGTACAACTCCCTACGGGGGCACTTATAACGATGGCGCCATTTTCGAACTGTCCCCGCCTTCGAGCAATGGTGGTCTTTGGTCTGAGACCATCCTCTACAACTTCACCGGAGGAGTCGATGGAGGAAATCCAAGCGCACCGCTGATCCTGGATAAGTCCGGCAACCTCTACAGCACCACGGCCGGCGGAGTCATATCCGCCCAGTGCCCGACCGGCTGCGGTTCTGTGTTCGAGTTATCGCCGCCAGCAATCCCAGGCGGCAGTTGGTCTTATTCGTTTGTCTACCAGTTCTCGCCTTCGAGCCCTTCGAAACCTTTTGGCGGCGTTGTTCGGGATCAAGCGGGCCATCTCTACGGAGCCACCCTTGACACCCCGACGGGAGCAGGCACGGCCTTCGAACTCATCCCGCCCTCGGCCCCGGGAGGCGTGTGGACCGAGAAGGTATTGTATTCATTCTCCGGCGGCAGCAACGATTCGGCGACGCAGACAACTCTTGCGATCGGCAAGAATCATGCATTGTATGGCACGACTCAGGGCGGCGGAGCCTCTAACAACGGCACGGTCTTCGAGCTCGCCCCGCCGTCGAATCCGGGAGCTCCTTGGACGAAAACCACGCTCTACAGTTTTCTTGGCGGCAACGACGGCTCGGGACTCGACGCAGGCGTAGCTCTGGATCCACAGGGTAACGTATATGGCACTACAGCGGTCGGCGGACCGATGGGTGTCGGTACCGTCTTCGAACTGATTCCTCCGGCAGTTCAAGGCGGCAAATGGACCGAGGTTATTCTCTACGCATTCCAGGCTGCCGTCGGCGCGGTTCCCTATGACACACCGATTATCGACAGCGCTGGCAATCTCTACGGCACGACATCTCAGGGTGGTCCGCACAACGTGGGAATGGTGTTCAAGCTGGCTCCTCCGTTGAAAAAAGGTGGGGCGTGGACGTTCACAACTCTGCATGATTTTACCGGCGGCGCGAAAAGCTTCAATGAAGGCGCGTTCCCTTGGGGGGGCTCACGTCAGGCCATGGCGGAAGTCTCTACGGCACCACGTGGGAGGGAGGCACCGGTAACTGCCAGAATGCCATCTACTACGGCTGCGGCACGGTATTCAGGGTTACCCCGTAAAGCTGGAGGGAAACCGATACTGACTCCCCTGACATTCCCCTGACGGTCTGTAAATTTTTTAAATCGGGGATCAAGGTCGGATTCATCACGGAAAACCGAAACGTTTGGCCCACGCCCTATCCCGCTTTACACTAAGTACGTGAATATTGCCCTCGGCCAGATCAACCCCACGGTCGGAGACTTCTCCGGCAATGCGGCCAAGATCGTCGACTACTCGCACCGCGCGCAGGCGGCGGGAGCGGGGCTGATTCTTTTCCCCGAACTTTCCATCTGTGGTTATCCGCCCCGCGATCTAGTGGAGCGGCCGTCCTTCGTCGCCCGCAATCGTGAATCGGCGGAACGGATCGCGGCCGAAACGCAGGGCATCGCCGTCATCTGCGGATTGGTCACGCCGGCTGAATCCGACACGGGCAAATCGGTGATGAACTCCGCCGCGCTTCTTCAGGATGGCAAGATAGCGTTCGTGCAATCGAAGATGCTGCTGCCCACCTACGACGTCTTTGACGAAATGCGCAATTTTGCTCCCGCGAAAAGTCAGGAACTCTTTCCGTTCTGCGGCAACCGCATGGCGCTCACCATCTGCGAAGACGCCTGGAACGATAAGCTGTTTTGGCCCAAGCGCCTCTACACGGTCGATCCCATCGACACGCTCATCCGCGCCGGCGGCAACTTCGTTCTGAACATTTCGGCTTCACCGTTTTGGATCGGCAAGCGCGAATTCCGGCACAACATGCTGGCCGCAATCGCGCGCAACCACAAGGTTCCCGTGGCCATGGTCAACCAGGTTGGCGGTAACGACAGCCTGGTCTTCGACGGCTCCAGCATCGTGCTCAATGCGCAAGGCAACGTGATCGCGCAGGGGCGCTCGTTTGAAGAAGATCTGATCTACTTCGACTCAAAATCTCTCACTGGAGACATGCACGAACAAATTGCGGGTGAGGAAGCTAGCGTCTACGGTGCGCTGGCGTTGGGCACCCGCGACTACATGCGCAAGTGCGGATTCCAGAAGGCCATCGTCGGACTGAGCGGCGGCATCGATTCGGCGCTCACCGCGGTCATTGCCGTCGATGCCGTCGGTCGGGAGAACGTAATCGGCGTCGGGATGCCCGGGCCGTATTCTTCGCCCGGCTCCATTGATGACGCGCGGGCACTGGCCCAGAATCTTGGCATCCGGTTTGAACTGCTTCCGATCCATCAGGTTTTTGACGCCCATCGTGAGACGCTGAAGCCAGTATTTGCGCGCCAGCGGAAAGACGTTACAGAAGAAAACATTCAATCGCGCGCCCGGGGCACGCTGCTGATGGCGCTGTCGAATAAATTTGGCGCGATTGTTCTTTCCACGGGCAACAAGAGCGAACTCGGCGTCGGCTACTGCACACTGTACGGAGACATGGTGGGGGGCTTGGCGGTCATTTCCGATGTGCCAAAAACTCTGGTCTACCGCCTCAGCCTCTACGCCAATTCGCGCCGACCCGTAATTCCGCAGGCCACGCTGGAAAAGCCGCCGTCCGCCGAATTGCGGCCCGGCCAGAAAGACAGCGACTCGCTGCCGCCCTACGAGATTCTCGATACTGTTCTGGAAGACTACATCGAAGACGCGCGATCAGCCGAACGCATTGCCGCCGATCATGGCTTCGATCTCGAAATCGTGAAACGGGTCATCGGCATGGTGGATCGCGCCGAATACAAACGGCAGCAAGCCGCGCCCGGCATCAAGATTTCTCCCAAAGCCTTCGGTTACGGCCGCCGTTTTCCCATTGCCGCAAAGAGCGAGATTTGAAGTATCCTGTCAGATCATCCCTGAGCATCTGCTTTGCAATAAGAATGAAAGGAAACTAATGCGTCGTAACCTGATTGTTGTCTCGCCCTTAATCTTCCTGCTGATCTCGCTGGTGACGGCGACGCTCGCCGCGGCTCAAGCCTCCAATCCCGCTACCAAGCCGGCCAAGTCCACCGATAAACCTGCGGCCTCTGCGCCGGCGGCAAATCTCCCTTCCGAGGCGACGGTGGATTCGTTCGTGCGGGAAAACTACGGATGGATGAAAGACGTAAGCTGGAAGATCGACAGCATTCGCCCGTCTCCCACCGGGCTGGTCGAGCTTCTGATCGTGTTCGCGACGGCTCAGGGGCAGCAGATCGTGCGTTTCTTCGTCACTCCGGACGGCCAGCATGCGTTTCAAGGCGAGCTCATTCCGTTTGGCGCCCGGCCCTTCGATCCCGCGGCAAAGACGCTGGAAAAGGGAATCAACGGTCCCTCCCGCGGACCGAAGGATGCTCCCGTGACGATTGTGGAGTTCGGCGACCTGCAGTGCCCGGCCTGCAAGGCCGCGCAACCCGCGATTGAGGGTCTGGCAGCTTCCGCGCCCAACGCCCGCTTCGTCTTCCAGAACTTTCCGCTTGAGATGCACAACTGGGCTGCCAAAGGAGCTGCCTACGCGGATTGCGTGGGCCGCGCCTCCAATGAGGCTTTTTGGAAATTCCTCGCCAAGACCTACGACACGCAGACCGACATTACCGCCGAGAACGCCGATGAAAAGCTGACCGCGCTGGCCGACGGCGTGGGTCTCAAAGGCGCAGAGATTGCCGCCTGCGCCGCGACTCCTGAAACCAAGACGCGCGTAGAGGCTTCGCTGACGTTGGGCCGATCACTGGAAGTAACGGGCACGCCTACGCTGTTCATCAACGGGCGCAGGATTGGAAACATCAGCCAGGTTCCCGCCGACGTATTGAAAAATCTGGTGGAATTTGCGGCCAAGGAAGGCCGGTAGCGAGTTTCGCCTGGCTCGGCTTCGGACCTATTTTGCGGTGATCCAAATTTCGTCTGTCGTGCGGTCAGAATTAACCAACACATGAGGCGTGATCACGATGAGCAGTTCGTCATCGTCTTTCGTCCGGGTGTTGTTGACCATAGCTTGACTAAGCAGCGGAACTTGTCCCAATCCCGGTATTCCGCTCATCGAGCGCGTATCATCGCTGGAAATATCTCCTGCCACGACCGCGGGCTCTCCGTCGTTAAGGCGAATACTCCCCTTATACTCGCGGTTCGAGATCACAGGCACGCCGTTGGAACTCTGGCCGGTCAGGGATCGCACTTGCAGCTCGATCACCATGCTTACTTCTCCGTCGCCGCTAACCGCAGGTTTTGCCTTGAGATTGAGTCCCAGATCTTCATAACTGACCGAAGGAAAGGGCGGAACGTAACTCTGGTTTCCCAATACCTTGGAAATCGCCGCCGAGTTGAAGACGGGCGCATACTGCGCGTTCAGGATAGGGTACCGGGTCCCCAGGTGGAAGGTGACTTCATTGCCTTGTTCCGCTCGCAAAGTCAGGTGCTCCAGGCTTCGCGCCCAGGATTCATTCACAGAAAGATTGAAAGCCAGCTGATCCAGGCTGAGTCCTGAAAAAGTCAACCCGCCTCCGAAAGTTGCTAAGGGCTGGCTGAAAATCGAATTCTGTTGCCCCTGCAATTGCGCCAGCAATCCGGAAAGCGCCGAGCTTCCCGCCGCATTGATTCCGCCCGACGCGATCAGTTGATTTACCAGCGACTGAATGCTCTGACCTCCCAGCGCGGCCAGAGCCGCGACCGGAATGTTGTACAGGTTGAAGGTATCGGGAATGTGAATTCCAATGTTTCTCGTCAGGCTGTGGCTGATCTGGTAGACGCGAATGTCAAGCATCACTTCGGGACGCGGGTTAGCCAGCCTCTGCAGCAGAGCGGTGCACGCCGCGAGTGTAGCCTGGGGCGCCCGAACGTCGAAGGTTCCGCTCTGCCCCGAGGATACTTTCTGAAAGTCGCACACATTGCGCATCGCGAGAACTAATTCGTTGGCCTGCTGCGGTGTGGTCACCGAAGACGGAACGGTGAACGTTGCCAGCGACATGCGATCGAATTGGCGGTGGTTCTCGGCGTTATCCAAAGCAACCAGCATCTGGTGCGCATCGAGCGGAGTCCACATAGTCTTGCTGACCCGGGTTGCCAGGTTGAGGGCGGTGAAGAAATCGACATCATCCGCGTAGAATCGCACCTGCTTCGCCGGCACCGAGTCGTCGAATTCAGCGCTGACTCCGTAGGCCGAAGCCAGCTCCGCGAAAAGGCCGCGAATGTCGCCGCGATAATGGAATGTCGAGCGGTCCTGCTTGGGCTGGAGATGAATCTCGGCGGAATCGATCAGCATCGGCTTCTTCCCCTGAAGCGAAGATGCTGGCTCACGCAGCGCCTCCTCAAGCCGCTGCCCGGCAAATTGGTTCCCCGGGTCGAGGCTTAGCGCGGCCCGAAACTCAGCCGCCGCAGGTTCTCGCTGGCCATCGGCCAGCAGCGCATTGCCGCGTTCCGTATGCGCAAACACCAGTTGGGACTTGAGCAACTCACGGGCGGATAAAAATTGGAGGTCTTGCGGAACCAGGCGCGCCGCCTCGTCGAATTGCGCAAAAGCCTGTTCAAAGTGTTTTTCGTTCTGTAACTTCAGTCCGCGGGCAAAGGCATTGTGGCCTTCTTTCAATTCTTTCTTGGAAGGCAGGCAATTAATACCGCCGGGCACACCGTTGCCGCAGGTAATGATGGGCGCATCCACCGCGGAGTCGTGCGCCGCAAAGAGCGGAATCACCGGCAGAATCGCTGCCAGAAAACCGATCACAAGCATGATTACAGAACGACGCATTGTCCCAATTTTAACCTGCCGCCGACTTCTCGCGTGCGGGCCTTTAGGACCTAGTACCTTCGGGTGCAATGGAGGTTGAGGAAAACGCACACGGGAGAACGCTGGAATCGTCGCTTCTTGCGCCCGCCGATGGGAATCAGAAAGGATGCGCTGCTGGCCCGTGTCGGCACAAAAGAGTCGAGCCTAACTTAGCATCAAGCGCTCTATGGCTCTCGCTTTGCCGGTCTTCTCGTCGCAATCGATCACCACCGCGCACAGGCGGACATCGCCTGTGGCAGGTTCAAAGCGCACGGGCATGCCGTTGAGGAACTTGCCCAACACCAATTCTCTCTTGACGCCGATCACGCCATCATACGGGCCGGTCATGCCTACGTCGGTGACGTACGCGGTGCCGTTGGGAAGTATGCGCTCGTCCGCAGTGGGCACGTGAGTGTGCGTTCCCACCACGGCGGAAACGCGTCCGTCCAGATACCAGCCAAGAGAGATTTTTTCCGACGTTGCTTCCGCGTGTATATCCACAAAAATTACTTTAGCCTCGATCTTCTTCAAAAGCTGATCGGAGACGCGAAAGGGATCGTCGTTCGACGCCATGAATACGCGTCCCTGCAGGTTGATCACGGCATAAGGAATATTGCCCTTGCGCCCCTGGTACAGCCCCCAGCCCGGCATATCCGAAGGATAGTTTGCGGGGCGCAGCACCCGCCGCTGCGGTCCGTGGCCATTTCCTTCGACCATTTGAAAATAATCAACGATCTCGCGCTTATCCCAGACGTGATTGCCAGTCGTAATTACGTCGATGTTCAGGTCAAAGAGCTCTTCGGCGAGCGCGGGAGTGATTCCGAAACCGGCCGCTGCATTCTCGCCATTGGCGATGATCAGATCGATGTCCTTGTCACGCACAATGCCGGGCAGGCGATCTTTCACGATCGCCCTCCCCGGCCGCCCGAAAATGTCGCCGATGAAGAGAATCCGCATGGAAAGAGAATCGAATTCGATGGTAACACGCGGCTTGCGCTGCCCAGCCGCCGGAGCAACCTCTCTCTGGTAGAGACGTCGCTTGCAACGTCTTCGGCCGCCGCCAAGCCGTAACACGCCACGCTCTTACAGCGCGCTAATGCGGAGCCAACTCTGCCGTACGCAGGAAATCGTAATTTCCAGCCGGATTCAGCTTCAGATTAAGGACCCGCTTGTTGTGAACCAGCACGTTGTCCAGATACCACAGATCGATGTAAGGGAGCTCTTCGGCCAGAATGCTCTGCACTTCCGCGTAAAGAGGCTTGCGAATGCGCGGGTCGACTTCGCGTCGGGCCTTGTCAATAAGCGCATCCACGCGCGGGTTGTCGTAGAACCCTCGATTGGCGCCGTTGGGCGGAAACTTCGCCGAATCGAAGGCGTACTCGAAAATATCCGGATCCTCATTGCCCCCGATCCAGCGCAGCCCATACATCTGAAATGCCCCGTGGGTGACGTCGGCAAAGAAAGTCGCGAATTCGAAACTGCGGATGTCGAGCGCGATTCCCACGTCGCGCAATTGCTGCTGCATGACGGCCACCATCAGACGCGTATTCTCGTCCGTGGAAGTCTTCATAGCGATGTGGAAACGAACTCCGTTCACGGCCGGATAGCCGGCCGCGTCGAGCAATTCACGCGCCTTTCCGGCATCGTGATCGTAGGCCGGAACATCTCCGTTGTAGGCCCAGCTCTGCGGTGGCAAGACGTTGTGCGCAGGCTGGGCCAGGCCCCGCCACAAAGACTCGATCATCGGCTTACGGTCGAGAGCGTACGCGATTGCCTGACGAACCCGGACATGCTTCAGAATTGGATCACGCAAGTTGAATCCCAAATACGCGAGCACGGTTCCAGGCGCGTGCTCGACTGCCAGGGACGGATCGCGGCCCAGCGCAAACACGGTGTCGGGAGTAAGTGCGTTGATGGTGACGTCAGCGCTTCCTTTACGAAGTTCGAGGGCGCGAGTGGTCGCGTCGGGAATAACGGAAAAGCGCATCCGGGCCAGATGCGCCTTTTCGCCCCAGTACGTGCCATTACGCTCGAGGATTACTTCTTTATCCGTCTCGGCACTGACAAATTTGAACGGACCCGAACCGATGGGATGCCGCGTCATCTCCTCGCCGCTGCCATACGGCACAATGCCAATCGCGCCGTCGGAGAGATTCCACAACAAGGTTGCAGTCGGCTCTTTCATGTGAAAAATGACCGTGCCGTCATCGGGCGCGTCGATGTGATCGACAAAGCGATAGACCGCAGATTTTGTGCTGCGCACCTTGCCTTGCAAAAGGGAATCGAAGGTCCACTTCACGTCGCGCGATGATAGCGGTCGTCCGTCATGGAATGTCACGCCGCGATGCAAATAAAAAACGTAGGTGAGCGGATCGGGAGTTTCCCAGCGCTCAGCCAGGCCGGGGGCCACATTCAAGTCCTCTCCGCGCGAAAGCAAGTCATCAAAAATAAGATTGTCGATGCGTTCCGATTGCGCATCGAGACCTATGCGAGGATCAAGATTCGTCGGACTCGATTCGATAATCATGACCAGCGTGTCTGGGTCGGGCCGGCTGGAACAGGAAAACAGTGGGAAGAGCGCGATAAAGGTGAAGGCCAAGAAGAGCGTTTGAAGTACGCGGCGTCGTACCCCTAACC
>JBAVAV010000606.1:0-1947 GCA_049585895.1 Candidatus Sulfotelmatobacter sp.
GATGTATTGGTATGAGTTTGTATTAATTTACTTCGTGAGCGGGATACTGCTCATCGGAGTCCATGGGCTCTACCCTATAATCCCTCCCCAGAACTGGAGGGGATGGGCATTAATTTGTATTGCGATGGTTGTACTCGTTGCGGCATGGTGGGTCATTCTCAGGCCCTATGAGACCTTTGAATACCCCCTGGATGCTGCACAGAAGAACCAACTATTCTACGCCGTAGTCATTAATATCCCTATAGGTCATGAGTTCTTTGGCTATCTATTGGGATGGAAGGAAGATTGATCAATAGTAAGCCAATCCTCTGAATGGGGATTCGATTCTTACACTGCACAACAAGGGAAGAGGGAAGCTCAACAAAGTTCTCTTCCCTTGTTGTTTGTAATGCTTGATGCAGCGTTCGCGCGTGAAGCGGACGCCGTGAGTATACATCGATCTAATCGCATTAACAATAAAGGAGAGCGGCTAAACTCTCCCTTATTGTGATTATACGTCTCACGAACTCAGAAGGACGGTGAGGCTATTAGTATACCCCTACTTCGCGCTGCGCGCTACGAAGGGCAGACTTATTTCTTCTTGGGAATTTTAGCTCCTGTCTTACGGGCTTCAGAAAGGGCAATGGCAATCGCTTGTTTTGGATTCTTCACTTGTGGCCCCTTCTTAGAGCCGCTGTGAAGTTTACCTTCCTTGTACTCGCGCATTACTTTCTCGACTTTGCCTTTGCCTTTGCCTTTCATGTGATGCTTCTTATCGGCCTTCTTAACGACCTTCTTTGCCTTCATCGCGCATTTAGAGCATTTGTGTTTCATCATCATCTGGTCCTTGTGGTCTGTTGGAATAACAGCACTTGATCTATCTTCTTCTTCTTTGCATCCGGCTTGTAGGCAATATTAGCCGGTTTACCCAGGATGTTCCATGCGATATGTTTACCTTTGCCTGGCATACGAACCATACTTGGCATGTCACTTGTCTCCAGATTGTCGACGACTGGATTTCGACTTAACACGCGCTAATGAGCCGATGTAGGGCGTTGAATAGTACTTAAGACGTGGATATTCATGATGAATCGCTGTGTTCGAGAGATTCGCCATTGATTTCCGGTCTTCACGGACCATGCCACCATCAGCCAATTCTTGCCGACGTCGAGGATCGACAATTTGCTCAGGATAATCAAGTCGAGCAAGCTTCATATCTTCTCTTAGTAATTCATCATGAAATACTTTCGCATAAGAATTCAGCTCTCTATTCCTTCCTGGAGCAACCACCATTTCGTGATCTTCATCACGCTTAACGCGGCCCGCTTTGAGAAAGATATCTATTATTTCCATAGCTTGCCTTTCGAAGCTCGCTCGAGCGTAGTAAGGTTACACTTTCTTAGGATAGAAATGCTTAGCTCTTTGTGAATCATCAAAGTTCATTTGTTTATCAACTCCACGGATCGTGTCGTCAATACCTTCAGGAAGATACGGTCCAGTCCTTGGATAAGGCTTGATCATAACTTCTTGTGGAAGGTTAGCGATAGCGCGATGGTCTTCATGAATCATGCCCGCATCTTCCATTTCCATGCGACGTCGCGATTCCATGCCAGCATAATAATCGCTATGCTTGAAATTTCCGATCAATCCGCCGTCTCGCCCTGAATGTCGCTCATCGTTATGCATATCTCGTGCATGATCACCGTGGCGACGTGATGAATGATGTCTCTTAGCCATAGTGGCTCCTTTAAGTAACTGTCCTTCCGATTGCCGGACGACAAGGTATTAGACCTCTTACAGTGGGTCGAGCTACTTATAAGGACAAAGGCTGAAATTATTCAATATTTCGCAGAAACTTTGATATCGTGACCCTACTTCGCGCTGCGCGCTACGAAGGGCAGGCGCCATTTAGCAAAGCGTGACAATATATCACGGGTTGGATTGCGCGAATCATGCGCGATTGTTGCG
>JBAVAV010000607.1:0-5244 GCA_049585895.1 Candidatus Sulfotelmatobacter sp.
TTCCAGCACAGGGCGCGGAGATCCACCGTTGAGTGGCACTCTGGCCAGCGTGCCCACTTGGGCATAAACGCCGGATGGGCGACTGTCCATCGATACCGCAATTTCTCCGGAAGAGGAGATAGCCAAAAGCGCAGCTCCACCGAGATTAAGGGAGCGCGATTGCGGACTTTCGGGACTGGTAATGAACAAATCGATCGGAGTTCCCTCCCAGGAAGCTCCGTAAACGACCGACTGGCCGTTGGGAGTAAAATGCGCGGACCGAATGGTTCCTCGGCGAAAGGTGAGCTGATGGTAGACGGGCTGTGACATCGGAATCCAACCGGCGCGGAGAAACCATCCCGCAGCTGCGCCCAAAAAGAGGGCTGCGCAGGCGATTAATCCCGTCGATCGGATGGCATATCCTTTTCGTCTGGTTGCGGCCGCCGGCACCACAGCTGCCTGCGCCGCTGATACCGTACCCTGCGCCGCGGCACTCCGGTTTGAGTCCAAGTCGCGTTTCAAGCGCCTTAGTTCGGCGCGTATTTCAGAAGCCGTTTGATAGCGCAGCTCGCGGTCCTTTTCCAGTGCCCGGCCAATGATCCGGTTGAGATCGGGTGGCAAGCTGGGATTGAGCTGGGGCGGCGGCGTGGGGACGCGATTGAGGATGGCCTCGAAGATAATCGCGGAAGTGCTGCCGCCAAACGCCACTTTGCCGGTACACATCTCATACATGACAGCGCCGAACGAGAAGAGATCCGTGCGAGTGTCGAGCTCCTCTCCACGAGCCTGTTCGGGGGACATATAGGCAACCGTGCCCACGGTGCTGCCTGGATTTGTTAGTTGTTCTTCCCTAATATCCGCTATCGTTGAACCGGTCATCGAAGCTGTAAGATTACGGCTCGCGTTAAGTTTGGCTAGTCAGAAGTCGAGAATCTTCGCCTGTCCGCGGCTGGTGATGAAGATATTGGCGGGTTTGATGTCACGATGCACGATGCCGTGGTTGTGGGCCGCATCGAGTGCGTCGGCAATTACAAGTTGCGATTGAGGAGAACACCAGTGTAATGAAATCCACATTCAAGATTCAGGGAACCTGACCATCCAGAAACTCCATCGCGATAAACGCTTGCGCATCTTGCTCGCCGATGTCACATGAGCGGCGGTGACCAACACGTAGCGATAGCCCGCACGGCTCTGGAAGCAACACCCTGACGCAGATGTCGCAGTGATGTACGTAGACGTTCCCGATGGTGTGCTACCTGGTGATGGAATCTCGACTGAGAGACTAGCTGATGATGCTGCTCTGGTATCGTATGGAATTCATCCCGGCGATGAGGTCACATGCGACGGGTTTCCTTTTTCCGCAGAAGGGCCCTACGGCTTCCCCATTCTGCGCACGGGACGGATAGCGTCCTACCCGATTTTTCCCAGTGCAGAGACTAAGACCTTTCTTTTGGACTTTCCGGTATTTCCGGGTAACAGCGGCGGGCCTGCGTACATCGTCTACGGTGTCCGCACGAACGGAATCGGTGCGATTGTCTCGTACAGCGGGAATAAACTGAAGATTGTCGGCCTCGTCAGCGCGGAGAGAATCGTCGCGAACCGAATCCCCTTAGGACTCGCTGATATAGTTCATGCGACTCTGATCTCCGAAACTATCGCGCAACTTCCGCCACCCGAACAGCAGTGATCCGAGTGCGAAAGCGATTTGGGCCCTTGATGTTTCTTTCTAACCCGAAACAGCATGCCTCCTGCGAGCGGTGCGAGTTCCGTCCTGCGCCCCGGCGATCCCGCTGGCGTAACATGGCCGTTACGCTCAATGACCAGTGGTCAAAACGTGTAAACGCCTGGTTACATCAGTTGACTTCCGGTTTGCCCGCCATCCACGCAGGATCTAGTTAGGAAGCAGCATAGCCACGAATCGGTCAGTTGGGGAATATCCAAGCAGTCAGAGTAGAGTCAGAATCGGCTGTGAACAGCACAGCCTTGCGACCAGCGGTTGTTCCGTAACCAACGATGTGAGCACTATCGATGGGAAGCTCTCTTCGTCCACCGGTTCGGATGTCCCACATGAACGTCGTAAATTTCTCCAGGCGCGCAGCGTCGATGTGAACACTGACTAGCCCCATGCCATCCGGCAATGCCACCACCCCGAATATCGGATCGGATTGTTTCGGAAGCTGCTGCACAACATGCGCATCCGCGGCATCCAGGATGGTCAGGATGCAGTCCGCTCCCCCAATCACTACGTGCTTGCCATCGGGCATGAAGCTGATGGCAAAAGGCTCCAGAAGCAGATCAGAATACGTTGCCTTGAGTTTGCCGTTCCGATCGTAGATCCTCACGGCAGTGTCGGCGTCGGCAGTTGCCAGCCAAGCGCCGTCAGGAGAAAAATCCATACTTGTACTACCACTGAAGTCCGTTTTCAGAACGGCGACACGCGTACCCTGCGCCGGATCCCACAGTTGCACCGGGGCTTCGTCCACGCTAACTGCAAGCAATGAGCCATCCGGAGAAAATGCGAGATCGCTAACACGCCGACCAACGGCTAAAGTCTTCGCAGGTTTTCCTGAAATGTCAGCAAGGATCACAGTACCATCACCCTTACCGATGGCAAGCCACTTTCCATCGGGCGAGCACGCCAACGAAGTGACGCCATCTTCGGCCGAGCGATTGCTTGCCAGGTCACCTGATGGCAGCCGCCACACATAAACCGACCCATTACGCGCACGTCCCGCAGCCAGTCCGCTGGAGCCACACACTGACGCACTACGAATGCGAACAGGCGTGGCGATTGTAACCAGCTTGCGAACATCTTGTGCGTTCGAACAAATTGCGACCACCACCAGCAGCATCAGCCATCCACACCGTCCCCTCATAGCACCCCCATGACCAGCTCGAACTGCACAGCGGCGTGGATGTCTTTGGGATCGCCGACTAGAGTAACGGGACGAATAAGTTCTCGGCTCGGTGAATCTCCATGCTTGAAATTCTTGTCGGGATCACCATTGAACACCGGATCGGTCGCGAAGTAAAGCTGGGTAATCAGTGGCTTATGACCGGGCGCCGTGACCAGATAGTGGATGTGCTGGCAGACACGTGCCGGATAATGCCCCGGCATTACGGAAGAAAAATCGTATTTGCCTCCGGCGTTCGTGGCCAGCCTGGCGCGATACCGGTAACCGTCCACGTCGTAAAGTCCCAGGTGATCCGTTTGCCAGATTTCGATTGTCGCTTCGGGAATTACCGAACCCCGTGTGTCGAAGACCTGCCCGGTCACCACCAGCGGCATGCCCGGATCTCCAGCTTCGCGCAACGCGTTCGAGCCGGGAGCCCGCCGCTTATAGAAGGGACCCAACTGATCTGGCGGCGTCAACTGACGAATAATTTCATTATGATCCCATGCCTCAGCGAGAGTGGAGGGCAAGAGGTTGCCCGTGCTCGTTACCACTCCAAGCGCCATACATTTGGCCAGGAGGTCCCGGCGGCTAAGCGGCATAAGTCACCCCCAAAACAGGTTTCGAGTCTAACATCCACTAAAGGTGGAAACAATCCGGGATTCAGAATTGGTTCAGTAGAAATAAAGATAACTCATTTGGATTCAATAGCACGCTAACCGCACAAGGTGCTGGGCGGCATTGCATACCGAGCCAGCATTCTACAACTTCCGGATGGTCGGCAATCCGGAAACTACAAGGCTGCTTGTCAATTGGCGAAACATCGCCATATCACTCATTGACTGGGACACCCCAGATGCAGTCGATTTGGCTGCCAGCGATTCAGGCGCAATTGGCGCTGGATAGAGAGAACTCGGCTTCCGCTTTGAATGCCCTGCAAGCTGCGTCACCCATCGAGTTGGGCAACATTCCGTTCGCCGAGACTTCCTGTCTCTATCACGTAGATGTACGCGGAGAGGCATACTTGGCAGCCGGACAAGCAATGCTGCTGCCGCCGAATTTAAGAAGATTCTCGACCAGAGCGGGATTGTCTTGAACTGCTGGACGGGAGCGTTGGCGCGTCTAGGAGTGGCTCGGGCTAACGCCTTGCAGGCGAGTACCTCGTAGGGAGCGGATGCCGATGCCGCCCGCGTTAGGGCGCTCGCCGCCTACAAAGATTTCCTCACCCTCTGGAAAGATGCCGACCCTGGCATCCCCATTCTGAAGGAAGCAAAGGCGGAGTAAACGAAGCTGCAGTAGAAGTCCAGATTGGGCGGCTTCCTGCCCAGGCGTCCCTCTTGGGGAAATGTGGATTCGGAAAGGAGGGAAGGCGGAGTGTTGTCCACAAAATACGGAATGCTGTGGAATCAGGTCCCTTTGGGATCTTTTCGCCTTTGGAGGTTATATGCTATATAGAGGCGAAGAAAAGGAAAACACGATCTTGGCCGTAATTCAGTAGGGACAGGTAAAACACGAAGAGCTGAACGCAGCAATGGACAGTATTTCCTGCTTTTCATCAGGTGAGGGCAACATTGCTGTTGATGCGTGAGCTTCGCCTGCGATTGTCCTGAGGTGCTGGGCTAGGTGCCGCCACGGAGGGCGCAACCATGAGAACCCTTAAGAGTCGGATCGAGCGACTGGAGACGGAACAGCGCTTCCGATCCCAGCTAGCTTTCGTACGCCTCCTTGATAGTTTCAGCGACGAGCAGCTTGAGGACGTCTTCATCTATTGGCGATTTCCAGATCCATTGCCAGAGCCAGTACCGATGGGAGCGAGTCGCTTCGACGGGCTTGATCGCAAGAGCCTACTCAAGCTGTGGAATGAGGAGCAGCGTGGAACTTTCCGCATGATGCGCGAGATGGCAGGCCGAAACGAAGATGAACTGAGGTTCCACGTGCATCACGGACATTGGCCGGAACAACCGTGCAACGTGCAGAACTGCAGGAATCAAGGCCGGCGGACAGTTCATGAAAGGTTTACATCGAAAGTTTAGACAAATGTCCAGATTGCTGAATTCATTGCGACGTTATTAAAATGATACTTAATGAGATGTCGCTTGGATGGATTCTCTCGGAAATCAGCTGTCACTTCGACTTGAGCCGAGCGTTGGGAAATCTTTATTGGGGGGGAACCCATGTCAGGAAAGTTCGCCAGCCTTGACAGACGACTAACGAAGGTCGAGCAGGAACTGACCAGCAGAGAGCGGCGTCGGGAACTAGCCAACTGTACTTGC
The DNA here is from genome assembly GCA_049585895.1 of Candidatus Sulfotelmatobacter sp. Classification (GTDB taxonomy): domain Bacteria; phylum Acidobacteriota; class Terriglobia; order Terriglobales; family Acidobacteriaceae; genus Sulfotelmatobacter. The sequence continues at coordinate 5,147 of JBAVAV010000607.1, forward strand.
CGCGAGGTAACGGTCGCCCTGCCGAACCAAATAGAGGAATTCGAGGCCGAGATGAATCGCACCTGTCCTGCCCATGGATTCCGCCGGCTCGGACAGAT
>JBAVAV010000608.1:0-2916 GCA_049585895.1 Candidatus Sulfotelmatobacter sp.
GACATCTATCCCGATATATCTCACACTGTTCATCACGGGTGTTCCTTTCGTTGAGCTTTGGTTGTCTGCTTCTCATAGCAACCGCAGCCTACCTCGAAAGGGGCGCCCTTTTATAATGCGTGCCCCATCCTTGACGTTCTTTGTCAAGGGTGGGTACCACGAACGCATGCACAACCAGCCGCAAAACGCCTGCACGCAAAGCAACATCGGCGCGGCTGCCCATTCCTCGACTCTTATTCTTTGCAGGGGCGGGAATGCGGCTGGCCTCAATCCCTGAACTCCGCCCCCTGGTCCCGCTTTTTCTTCACCCCGCGCTCTTGCTGCCGACATTTCGGCACTCGCCCCAACGACAAGCAGGCGCTCACCTTAGCACGCGGCAGCTATAGCTTAAAGACGTTTATCCACACTGACCAGCGTTTTCCACAATGTTCCGGTCGGAACATTTCTCCAATTCGCATCTATGTTCCGGCCGGAACATTCAGTATCCGAGCCCGTCGATCAGGGATAAAATGGCAACTTTATTTCGAGCTCTTCTTTGCTGCCCGCTTCGAAGGTGGGAATACGCCCTTTTCCGGACGCTCCTTCTCAATCACATCGGAGAGCTTGTGCAAAGGCTTATCATGCGCCGAAGACAACTGCGGGCCTTCCTCGGCCACGGTCAATCCCTGCGCGGTGTTCATGGCTTCATTGAAGGTTGCGCCCGACTTGGCCGCCGCCACTGCGAACACGCCGTGCGGGACGCCATTGCTGAAGACCGTTGCGATATAGTCCCCGACCATGAGGCCGTTCTGCGAGTTGGGCAGCCACGTGAGCTTCATCGGCCCAGCCAGCTTCACCGGATGGTTCCAAGTGGTGCCGCCGTTGTGAGAAGAAATGTAGCCCACGAAGAGCTGGCAACTAGACTGCGTACAGTTGGCCTTCGCGTAGGAATAATAGTGGACGGCTACATGCGCGGTCGCGCCGGAAGTAGCCGGGTCGATACCAATGCCCGGAATGAAATGGTCGACCGTGCTGGTAGTGGCATCAATGGGAATGCGCGTTACCGCCGTCCAGTGCGTACCGTCCGTCGAGGTGCTGTAAACCAGATCGTTAGTCGAGCAACCGGTGCGGAAGCGGCAATCTTCCCAAGCCACCCAAACCGTTCCCGCGCCGTCTACCGCAGCAGTAGGCAGCGGTCCGCTGCGAATGCCTCCGGCATCGCCGTGACTCTGAATGTTTGAAACCGTTACTGGCTTGGACCAGGACGCGCCTCCGTTGGTGGAAGTAAACGCCGATATCCCCGTAGTTTCGATGGGCACCACAACGGTTCCGTTGGGCTGCACCAAAGGCTGGCCGCCGATGCCGGTAGCGCGGTTGGCGGTTCCCAGAGCCGCGCCCCAGGTGAGGCCGCCATCGCTGGAAGTGCTCATCAGAATTCCGTCCCCGGTGGCGGGATTGTCCCATTCGACGTAACAGTTCCCGTAAAACGGGCTGGCGGAGTGGCTGTCGCACACGATCCAGTTCTTGTCTGAGCTTGACACGTTGGGGCCGACGTTGACGGGATTGTCCCAGGTGAAGCCTCCATCGGTCGAGCGGCTCACCACCACCGCCGGTGTCTCGCCCGTGTTCGAAATTGGAAGCGACGCGATCATCCATACACCGTGCTTCGCGTCAAAAGCCACCGCGGGATCGCTGGCTGCGCTGTACGGGCCACCGCCGTTTCCTGTGGTCAGTCCGGGAAGGAATCCATGTGCCCAACTGTTGCCGCCGTCGGTCGATGTGGCCCAGCCAATGGCTGTCGCGCCGCCGGGGGCGATGCGTCCGGTTTGAAATGTGGCCACCACCGTGGAGCCGCTCGCCAACATGTGCGGCTCGACTTCGGTAGCGTGTTGCCCTGGCCCCACCGTAAACGGGTCCGAACTGATCTGGGTCAGGCTGACCGGCGCAGCAACGTCCTGCGCGGGGGCAGAAGCCGCCAGCATGAGCATCGTGCCTGTCGCCAGCAACGCACACAGAGTCCTACCATATTGAGAGCCAGAGAGAATGCGATTCATGAGGGTCCTTATCTTTATCTTTAGGTTCGAGAGTGAGGTGCTCAAGTTGCGCCACGAGAATGGCAGGACATTCGCGAGACTGACCATTACACACGATAGTTTCTATCGTTCGCCTGACGATATCTTGGTTCGGAACCCATGTCAATGTGAACGGTTTTGCAACTGTTAAGGCGGCGGGAGCACTTGCCTCCGGCCTTGCACACACTACTAGGTCTGATGAGTGTCGATCTGTGAGAATCCGTGGCTATTGTGCTTCGAACAGGCTGGCTCGCTGGTCCGCGTAAACAATTTTCCAGGCTTCGTCTTCGCGCAGCAGGTTGTCGAGGGGCGACCCGTTGGGGACGAGAATGCGGCGAATTTCGTGGTCCTTTAAGAAATTGTCCCAGCCCGGTTCGGCGCGCATCAACTTCAAGTAAGATTTTAATATTTCCTCGCCATATAAATCGTGGCGGTCATCTACGGCGACAAGGATCTGCGGATGCAGTCGATAAACCAGATACCCTCCCCAGTAATCGGGAGCCAGCACCGCAGTCTTCTCCTTATCTGTTTCGAGGTAGTCGACCGCATTCACGGGGAAGCGTTTGCCATCGAAGTGGGCCTGCATCAGCGTCTTCGATCCCAACCGGCCGCCGCTCGCGGCTATACCACACGTCAGCACAATCGCCGCGACCGGCCACAGGTGCCAGCGCAAGCCTGCCTCGATACTTGTCATGCGGGTTGAAAACGCTGTGAGTCCGGCGCACAGCCGTCGCAAACCGGCCCACGCGCCCCTTTTCGAGGCCAGCCCTTCGATTGCCCGAGACAAGAGCGGTCCAATCACCAGAGCCAACAGCAGCGATGAAACCGGAATGTTGCGAGAGGCATAGAGGCCCGAGTAAACCGC
>JBAVAV010000609.1:0-2041 GCA_049585895.1 Candidatus Sulfotelmatobacter sp.
GGTCTCAGGTCTCAGGTCTTAGGTTTTCCTCCAGCAGGCATTCCTTTGGTTCTTTATCGTCGCGGAGACCGAGGAACACTGGCGCCCGCAACTTGGGGCCGCTGCCGCCGCTCGCGCCATCGGTCCATTCCGCGTACTCGATTTCGGCCACCAGTTCAGGCTTGACCCACGTCACTTTTCGCAGCGCCTCGACTTCTCCGAAGATTGGCTTCTGCTTTGTTTCCCGTTTCTTCAGGAGCTTCCAAATATCGGCCAGGGACTTCTGGTTGAACCCGCTGCCTGCCTGTCCCACATGAATCAGCCTGCCCTGTTTGTCATAGAGTCCCAGCACGATCGATCCGAAGTAGGCGCGGCTGCCCTCGGGCACGGTGTAGCCTCCGATGACGCATTCCAGGCGATGGCGAATCTTAATCTTCAGCCACTCGCTGCTGCGGTGCTCCTGATAAATGCTGTCGCGTTTTTTGGCCAGGATGCCTTCCAGCCCTTTGGCTCGCGCCATTTCGAACAGCGCCTTTCCTTGCTGTTCGTAATGGTCGGAGTAGCGCAGCACATCTCCCGTGACCAGCACCGACGCCAATTTTTTCTTTCGCTGCTCCAGCGGAACCCGCCGCCAGTCGTAACCATCGAGATAGAGGACGTCGAACGCGTAGTACAGCACTGGTACGTCCGCGTTGGTTGCCGCGCGGCGGCCTCCGGGACGAAATCCCGTGCGCTGTTGCATCAGGCTGAACGACGCGCGCCCCTGCTCGTCCAGCGCAACCACTTCGCCGTCAAGGATTGCGGTCTTCGCCTTGACCGATTTCGGAAGAGTCTTAAGCTCGGGATAGCGCGAGGTCAGGTCATTCTGATTGCGCGAGACCAGGCGCAGCTTGCCGTCTTCTATAAAGGCAACCGCGCGGTATCCATCCCACTTGATCTCAAATAACCACTCCGGCCCGTCGAACGGCTCGTTCACGGAGGTTGCCAGCATGGGGTGAATCGTGGAGGGCATGGGGCGCTTGACTGCGCACAGCGCCAATGCTGTTGCGGAAGAACCTGCATTCACTGCGGAGGACACCGGGGATACGGAGGACTTCTTAATCTTCAATTCGAGGACTGCGTTTGTCGCTGGCGCAGTCCTCTTTTCAGCCCTGGATTCCTTTTGTCTTCCTCTGTGCTCCCCTGTGGTTACTTCTTTTGTTTTTTTTTAGCGCCCGGCTTCTTCGCGAGATTCTTCTTATCCAGTTTCGCCACTGCGTCCGCCAGCCAGGCCGCTTTCAACTTTCCGCGTCCAGATGGGCGGCTCTTCCATTCTTTCGATCCTGCATCGCCCGCGATCTCAGCCAGGCTGCGCTTGCTGATCACCGACTCGTCGTATTCGTCGATGTCGTAGCCCTCAACTGCGTGGTCGTCGTGCTTCTTGATCATCAACCATTCGTTGCCCTTGCTTCCCGGACGCCGCCCGCGCATCTTGATCAGCGCGAAGTCACCATTTAGCTTTTTCCCGGCGAGGCGGAATTTCAAATCGCCTTTGGCCAGCATCGTGGCCGCCTCGGCTTCGGTGCCAGGCACATACTTTCCTTCCACGGGCACGGGGGAGAGCGGCTGCCACGTGCCCACGTCCCACACCATGACCGTGCCCGCGCCATAGTTGTTTTCGGGGATGATACCTTCGAAGTCGAAATACGAAACTGGATGATCCTCCACCTGCATGGCCAGCCGCTTGTCCGCCGGATCGAGCGACGGTCCCTTGGGCACGGCCCATGATTTCAGCACGCCCTCCATCTCCAGGCGAAAGTCATAATGCAGGCGCGTGGCGTCATGCTTCTGCACCACGAAGCGGTGGCCCGCCTTGCTCGCGACTTTTGCGGGAGGCTCGGGCGTTTCTTCAAAGCGCCGTTTTCGCTTGTACTCTTCGAGGGCCATAGAGAACACTATTTAACCACAGAGACACAGAGACACAGAGACACCCAAATCACAAAGAATGACTTGTCATCCCGTCTCTAACGACGCTGCACGCTGTCAAGCGTTTTGTGGCAACACTCCGGCGTGGACGCCAAGA
>JBAVAV010000610.1:0-2415 GCA_049585895.1 Candidatus Sulfotelmatobacter sp.
CAGTCGTTAACTGCCCGTGCGCAGCCGCAAATGTGCAATAATCCCTTGGCGGCGGCCTGAGTGCTGCGGACACCGAAGACCGAACCCAATTCTTATGGAAGAACGCGATTTCTTTGACGAAAAACAGGAAAAAAAGAATTCCACGCTGAACTGCCCCCACTGCCAGCAGCCTGGCGAATATGAGGTCACATGGGTGGTCCGCACCAAGAAGCGCCAGCTTTCCGGACGTGCCGACGAGCGCGACCGCGCCCGCTTCGCGAAGGCCCGCTCCTATATGCTCCGCAAAGACGACATGATGGCCTGCAAGAACCTGCGCTGCCGCAAGCGCTTTGAAATCTCCGGAGTGCAATCGGTCGTGTTTACGGAATAGTTTGCCGGCGATTAGCAATTAGCAACTGGCAGTCAGCACTTCGCCCTTCTGCGCCGGAAATAGTCACCTCATTCCGTTGCCTCTCTCCGTTAGTCGAAAGCCGAACCAGCTAAATGCCAAGTGCTAATTGCTAATGGCTCATTTATACTGACAAGTTTCCTGCCGCCTTCGAAGACGCGGAGCAAGGAGTGTTGGTTGAAGATTCTGGTTTGCATGAAGCAGGTGCCGCAGAAAGACGCCCCGCTCAAGCTCAACGAAACCGGTGCGTGGATCCGCGAAGACGTCTCCTATGAAGTCAATGAGCCGGATGCCTACGCTCTAGAAGAAGCGCTTCGCCAAAAAGAAAAGCATACCGGAGAGGTGGTGGTCATTACTTCGGGTCCGGCCCGGGCACAGCAGGTGCTGCGGGAGGCGCTGGCCAAGGGCGCCGACCGCGCCATCCATCTCGAAGACAATGCCTTCGTCGGATTCGATGCCTTCAACACAGCCAAAGCCTTCGCCGCAGCCATCAAAGACGAGAAATTCGATCTCATCTTCACCGGCCTGCAATCCGACGACTACGGCTACGCGCAAACCGGAGTTATCCTGGCTGAACTGCTGGGCTGGCCGCATGCCACCATCATCATGAAGATCGAAAAGACGGACGCAGGAATCAGAGTGAAGCGCGAACTGGAAGCCGGATTCTTCCAATTCGTCGACATGCCGCTGCCCGCCGTGCTCACGATTCAATCCGGCATCAACAAACTGCGCTATGCCACGCTGATCGGCATCAAGCAGGCCAAGAACAAGCCGCTGCGGAAAGTAACGCTCGCCGAAGTGCAGCCCGCCCTCGGTGCGAACCTGCAGAAAATCGAGCGCCTCTACATCCCGCAGAAAACAAAAAAGACTGAACACATAGAAGGCTCGCCTGGCGAGATCGCGAAAAAGCTGGTTGACAAACTGCGCAACGAACTGCGCGTGCTGTGACACAGTAGCGCCGGCGTCACGCCGGGAGTTTCGCCAGCGCAAGTTAGGAAGCCAGAAGCTGCCCTTATGCCCGATACCATCTTAGTAGTCGTCGAACAACGCGAAGGCAAGTTGAATCGCGTTTCCTGGGAAACCGTAGCCGCGGGCCAGGCCCTCGCACAGGCAACCGGCTGGACTCTCGAAGCCGCAGTCCCAGGCTCGGGCGTCGGCGCGTTCTCCAATGAAGTCGCGGCCAGGAAGGTCGCGAAGGTCTACGCTGTCGATTCGCCCAAGCTCGAGCCCTACACGCCCGATGCGTTCTCCGCCGCACTCAAGCAACTCATTACGGCGAAGCAGCCCAAGCTTGTTCTCATGCCGCACACGTATCAAGTGCGCGACTTCGTCCCCAAACTCGCGACGGCCATGGGACGCTCCGTCATCAGCGACTCTATTGGCTTTAAGTACGAAAGCGGCAAGCTGGCCTTTACGCGCCAGATGTTTCAGGGGAAGCTTGCCGCCGATGTCAGCTTTACCTCCGACGCGCCATGGTTTGCCACGTTTCAGAACGGAGCTTTTCGCGGCGATAAAGCCGAAGCCGGTGCTTCGCCAGCGCCGGTCGAGACGTTTAATGTTGAGATTGCTGACAGTGCTGTCCGCAACAAGCCTCAGGAAGTCTTCAAAGAAGCCAAGCAAGCCGTGGATCTCACGCAAGCCGAAATCATTGTCTCCGTGGGCCGCGGCATCAAGGAGCAAAAAAACATTGAGCTCGTAAAACAGCTTGCCGACGCTCTGGGCGCGGATTTGGCCGCTTCGCGACCGATCTGCGACTCTGGCTGGCTGCCCATGGACCGCCAGATCGGGTCATCGGGTCAGACCGTCGCACCCAAGCTTTATCTTGCGCTCGGCATCAGCGGCGCTATTCAGCACATTGTAGGTATGAAAGGCTCGCGGACTATCATCGCGGTCAACAAAGACTCTGAAGCCCCAATCTTCGAGATTGCCGACTATGCGATCGTAGGGAATCTTTTCGACATAGTTCCGCCACTGATTGAGGAAGTGAAGAAAGTGAAGGCGGGAGGGTAATGGGCGCGATTATCAGT
>JBAVAV010000611.1:0-2180 GCA_049585895.1 Candidatus Sulfotelmatobacter sp.
GGCAAAGGTCTTGTCTTCGAATTCTTTAGCCAAGACACCGCGTTTGAAGTAACCGAGATCGCCGCCCTGAGCGGCGGTAGGCCCGTCCGAGTTCTTCTTGGCGATTTCGTCGAACGACGCTCCTTTACGAATCTGCGCCAGCAGGTCTTCAGCCTTTGCCCGCGCAGCCGCAAGCTCTGCCGAGTCGTCGGCGGGAGCGTCTTTGGTCTTGTCTTTTTTCTCGGTAGAAACCAGGAGTTCGCTCAACCGTATTTGCTCCGGCTGCTCCATCTGGCTCTTGTGCTCGTCGTAGAACTGTTGCAACTCCTCCTTGGAAATGGACATCCGTTGGCCGACTTCCTTGGAGATGACTTGCTGCGTAATAATCTGGTTCTTCAGGTTCTGTTTGAAGTCCTCAAACGAAATGCCCTGGCCGGACGCAGCCTTTTCCAGATCCTCCATGGTTTCCAGCTTCATTTCCTTGCGCATTTCGTCCAGGCGCTTGATCACTTCCGTGTCGGCAGTAATGCCCAGATCCTTGCCCTTTTCGAGCAACAACTGCTGGTCGATCAGGTCCCGCAACACGTCTTTCTCCCTTTCGGCGACGATCTTGTCGGCATTGGCCGGATCCTGCTGTTGCGCTTCCTGTTTGAGCTGGTCCTTGCTGCGCAGAAACTCCGTGCGGGTGACAATCTGATTGTTGATGCGGGCTATAATCTCTTCAACCACTGCGTCGGCGGACAAAACCGGCGGCAGGACGCCAAAACAAACCAGCAACAGCCAGGGGAGTAGTTTTCGCATATTATTCTGGGCCGTCGGCACACCGGAATTCACCCCGATGCGTTCAAGGTGCGGCTTACTAAATTGTACCTCTGGAAGCAGTCGGCGGCCACTGAGCATTCTGCGAGTGGTTCCCAATCCGTGAAGGTCACCCAGCCCCCAGGAGAGTGAATGAAGGTTCTCGCCCTTGTCATTGTCATTGCGCCTGTTTTTCTTTTCGGAGTCGCCAATATCGCCGCGCAAGCTCAACGGGCTAAACCCCGGAAGACCACCTCAGCACCGGGGCTGGCCCAGTTGGAACAGATGACAGCCCGCTTTGCACCTACTCCTCTCCGGGTAGATACTTCGAAGCTCTCCAGCGCGGACCGGCAAGCGCTGGTCAAACTGATCGAAGCCGGACGCATCATGAACGATGTTTTCCTGACGCAATATTGGAGCGGCGATTCGGATCTCTATGCCCGGCTGAAACGGGACACAACACCCCTGGGCGAAGCGCGCCTGCGCTATTTCTGGATCAACAAGGGGCCGTGGTCCTTGCTGGATGGCTTCAAGGCCTTTCTCCCCGGCGTTCCGGCAGAGAAGCCCAAGGGTGCAAATTTCTATCCTGAAGACATGCCCAAGGCAGAATTCGAGAATTGGGTTGCATCTTTGTCGAAGGAAGAACAGGGGCTGGCCAAAAGCTTTTTCACAGTCATCCGCCGGAAAGGCGGAGCGGGGTCAAAGAATGATGGCGGACTGGTCGCCATCCCGTACAGCGAAGAATACAAAGATGACCTTACGCGGGCTGCAAACCTGCTGAAAGAAGCAGCCAGCCTTACCGATAATTCATCTCTGAAGAATTTCCTCAACCTGCGGGCCGACGCATTTCTCTCTAACGACTACTATGCCAGCGATCTCGCCTGGATGGACCTGGACGCGCCTATCGACATCACCATGGGCCCTTACGAAACCTACAATGACGTGCTCTTTGGCTACAAGGCAGCCTTCGAAGTCTATGTGACCCTGCGGGACGACGAAGAGACCGCAAAGCTTTCGGCTTTCGGCACGCACCTACAGGAGATCGAAGACAATCTCCCGATGGATCCCCAATATCGGAACCCCAAACTGGGAGCGGCAGCGCCAATTCGCGTGGTGGATGAGATTCTCTCCGCTGGAGACGGCAATCGCGGAATCGCAATCGCGGCCTACAATTTACCCAATGACCCGCGCGTGATAGAGCAGAAGGGCAGCAAGCGCGTCATGCTAAAGAACGTGCAGGAGGCCAAGTTTCGCAGCGTGTTGCTTCCGATTGCCCGCCGGATGCTCTCTCCGTCAGCGCGCTTGGACGTGAATTTCGAATCGTTCTTTACCCATCTCGTGGCTCACGAACTGATGCACGGGCTGGGCCCGCATCAGATCAAAGTGGACGACCGGGATACGAC
>JBAVAV010000612.1:0-13260 GCA_049585895.1 Candidatus Sulfotelmatobacter sp.
TTGTACAGGTGCGGGTACAGGGGCGTCCACCGCATATCGTCCCGGTTACTACGCCAACTAATCGGTCTCGTGCAGTGCCGCGGCCAGTTGCTCCCATTCTTTCAATAGGGCGGCGTGGGAGGATTTCGATTGATCAAGTTCGTGCGACTGGCGCTGGCTTTCGGCGGCGCTGACGAAATCCTGTAGCGCGGCTTCGCAGTGCGCGATGGTGGCTTCGGCGAGAGCAATCTCTTCTTCAATTTCGCGGACGCGAGTTTCCATCTGTTTGCGTTTGATGGGATTCATGCGCCTGAGTTTCGGCGTTTCTACCGCGCTTGCGGAGGGCTTATCTCCGTTCGTAGGTTGAGTGGTGACGGCGGGCTGACTGCTGGGCGTACTCGGTGATAATCGATTCCGCGGTGAGCCTGCGCCCGGCACATCTTCCAGGGTGGGCACAGCCGTCGTTCCGCCTTGCTTGCGCCAGAGGTAGTCTTCGTAGTTTCCGGGAAAGATCTCGACTTTTCCCTCTCCAATTTCGAAAACGCGCGTGGCAAGCTTGTCAATGAAGTAGCGATCGTGCGAGACGAAGACCACCGTGCCGGTGTATTCCATGAGCGCATGGAGCAGGACGTCCTTGGCGCGGAGATCGAGGTGATTGGTGGGCTCGTCGAGCAGCAGGAAATTCGCGGGATGCAGCAACAGGCGCAACAGGGCGTAGCGTCCGCGTTCGCCGCCGGAGAGCACGCCGATCTTCTTAAAAACATCCTCATCCTGAAACAGAAAACAGCCGAGCAGGCTGCGCAGTTCGGTCTGGGTGGAGCGCGGTGAAATGTCGCCGAGGTCGTCCAGAATGCGGGCGTCGGGGTTGAGTTCCTTGTACTGATCCTGCGCAAAGTAGTCGGCCTGCGCGTTGTGGCCAAGGCGGAATTCGCCGCGGGTCAAAGGTTCCGACCCGGCGAGCAGCTTGATCAATGTCGATTTGCCGGCGCCATTCACGCCCACCAGCGCGATGCGGTCTCCCCGCTCGATCATGAAGCTCACGTCCCGGAACACTTCTTTTTCGCCGCCGTTCCTTCCTGGGTAACTCTTGGCGACTCCCTCGAACTCGGCCACGATGCGTCCGCTGGGCTTCGGCTGCGGAAAGGAAAAGTGGATGGTCTTCTCTTCCGGCGGAATCTCGATGCGCTCCATCTTTTCCAGTTCCTTGATGCGGCTCTGCACCTGCTTGGCCTTGGTTGCCTGGTAGCGGAAGCGGCTGATGAAGATCTCGAGTTGTTCGATGCGCTCGCGCTGGTTGCGATAGGCAGCCTGCAATTGCTCGTTACGCTGAGTTTTCTGCGCTACAAACTTGTCGTAGTTGCCGGTGTAGAACCACACGCGCTTGTTCCAGATTTCGACGATTTTCTTGACCGTCACATCCAGAAAATAACGGTCATGGGAGATCAGCACGATGGCATGAGGATAGTTGTGAAGATATTCCTCCAGCCAGTTGCGGGCTTCGAGATCGAGATGGTTGGTGGGTTCGTCGAGCAGCAGCAGGTTGGGCTTTTGCAAGAGAAGTTTGGCCAGCGCGAGGCGCATCTGCCAGCCGCCGGAGAATTCGTCGGTCTGCCGTTGCCAGTCTTCTTTTTGGAAACCCAACCCCATCAAAACTCTTCCTACCTCAGCCTCGATGGAATAGCCGTCGCGGGTGCGGAACTCGTGCTCCACACTGTGATAGCGGTCAGCCACCCCGGCATATTCCGCGCTGGTATGGTCGAGTTCTGCGATGCTGTGGGTGAGAGTTTCGAGTTCCTGCTCCATGGCGCGCAATTCTGCGAACACCGACATGCACTCGGCGAAAACCGTGCGCCCGGAGAGCGTCAAACCGTCCTGCGGCAAGTAGCCGGCCGAAGTGCCTTTGGCCACGGTGAGCGCGCCGTAGTCGAGCGTGTCGAGCCCGGCCAGGATCTTCATGATCGTGGACTTGCCCGTCCCGTTCGCGCCCACCAGCCCCACGCGATCGTGAGGCGTGATCAGCCAGTCGGCATTTTCAAACAGCAGTTTGTGGCCGAAACGTTTTCCGGCGGCGGAAAGCTGGATCATGGGCTGGAATCATCGTCTCACAAAAGCTTTACCGAGTATTGAAGAACGAGCGGCGAGAAGAAGATGGTGGATGAGACAGGTCAGGACTGCGTGGCAGCGCGGGCACTCCGCGATTCCGGATACTTTCCCCATAGTTCATTGTTGAACGGAATGCATTCCAGGGCACGGTCAATCACGGCTTCGAGTTCGTGGGCATACTTCACTTCGCGGCCGCTGGCCAAGCGGCGGCGAGCTTCGGCGGCGCTGTACCAGGTAGGCCGCCGCATCGGCTCATCCGGCTGGCGGGTCTGATGCACCTCCATGAGAAAAGCTTTCACGGCGAATTCCCGCACGCCGCCCGGATGCCAGAAAACTCCCTTGGAGTGGAGATAGAGATGAAAATGCCGGGGCTCAATCACGCCGAGGGATCCGGCTTCTTCTGCCGCTTCGCGCTCGGCCGCCTGACTGTGCGAGAGTCGCTTGTCCGTCGAGCCTTTGGGGAAAGTCCACTTGTTGCCGCCGTTGGTATTTACCAGGAGAAACTCGATCCCGCTGCCACGCCGGCGATAGCAGACCGCGGCCACCTGCAGCGGCAGCGACTTGGCGATGTGTGGCAAACCCATAAGCTAAATATCCCAATTAAAGCCTACGCGAAAGATATTTCAACAGTGTTAAATTGCAACAATAATTGTGCAACAGCGGTGTTACGAAAGGGTAACGTCAGCTCCACAGGAAGGCGACTGCGCAGACCACAGAAAAACGAAGGCAGATGGCGAAGGAGAATTACGGTGCTCCAGATCTCACGCCAGATTACGCTGCAGGGTTGCGCCGTCGAGTTCGTTTTCCCATCGCGCCACGATGAGCGTCGCAACCCCGTTGCCGATCATATTCACCAGCGCGCGGAACATGCTCATGAAGCGGTCGATGCCCAGGATGAGCGCCATCCCCGCCACCGGAATCGACGGGACAACCATCAACGTGCCAACCAGCGCAATGAAAGATGCTCCCTGCACTCCGCTTGCACCCTTCGACGTCAAGGTAGCGACCGAGAAGATGCTGAGCTGTTGCAGCCAGGTGAGGTGCGTGTTGGTGGCCTGGGCGACGAACAACGCCGCCAGCGTCATGTAGAGGCTGCTGCCGTCGGTGTTGAAGGTGTAGCCGGTCGGTACCACCAGTCCGACCAGAGACCGCGAGCAGCCGAGATTTTCAAGTTTCTCCATCAACGTGGGCAGAGCGGTTTCCGAGGAACTGGTCGCCAGCACCAGCAGGATTTCTTCTTTGATGTGTAACAGAAACTTCACAATGTTGAATCCCGCAGCCCAGCAAATCGCGCCCAGCACAATGAGCACGAACAGAATCGACGTCACATAAAAAGTGGCAATCAGCCGGGCCAGTGGTCCCAGCGAAGCCAGTCCGTACTTCCCGATGGTGTAGGCCATGGCTCCGAAGGCGCCGATCGGAGCAAAGCGCATCAGGATGTTTACCACGCGAAACACGACTTGGGTCAGCGATTCGAGCATCGCAATAAGGGGCTTCGCACGCGATCCCGCTGAAGACAAGGCAAAGCCAAAAAGAATCGAGACGAAAACCACTTGCAGGATGTCGCCTTTGGCAAAAGCATCCGTAACCGTGGTGGGGATGATGTGCATCAGAAATTCGGTGAGCCCTTGCGCTTTGGCCTGACCGGCATACTCCGCGACCGTTCTCGCATCGAGCGAGGCCGGATCTACGTTGAAGCCGCTGCCGGGGCGGACCACGTTGCCGACGATCAGTCCGACAACCAACGCGATCGTCGAGACGATTTCAAAGTAGAGCAGCGCCTTGCCGCCGACGCGGCCCACTTTTTTCAAGTTCTGCATTCCGGCGATCCCGGTGACCACCGTGCAGAAAATCAGCAACGTGATGATCATCGTGATTAGACGGATAAAGGCGTCGCCCAGCGGTTTCATGGCGATGGCGCGGGCAGGAGCGAGATATCCGAGGGCTACGGCCAGAACCATGGCAAACGCTACTTGCACCCACAGAGACTCATAAAACGGTTTACGCGGGAGAGCGGCGGAGGGATCAGCCTTAGGCTCTGAGTTTGGAAGTCGATCGGGCATGTTCGTGAGCGAGGTACAGTAGTTTTACTCTGCCTTTCGCCTGACGGGAGGCTGGGCTAACCAGCACAGGCGAAGTGTTCTTGGGCTATTTCGCCGGAGCCTCCAGCACTTTCACCAGCCAGGGAATAATTACTTGCTTGAAGATCAGCGGATCCGGCCACACCCCGACCTGGCGGCCCAAATGCCCGCCCTCCGGATTAATCCAAGCTTCCTTCGGCGTGTCGCCTTTGCTGAGCAGCAGATAGATGTCCGAGATCGGCACCTGCGTGTCCAGTACGCCTGCGATCACCAGCATCGGCGCCATTGGCTTGCCCAACAGCCCTTGATGTACCAGCGACATTTTGGGCAGATACTGGCCCATCTCATCCAGGGTGTGCACGCCTTCCAGGATGTTCATGAGTGCGGGCACCTGATCGAATAAATATTCGCGATTGCCCAGCAGGGAGTTCATCAGAAACTCTTTCTGGAAGAACTCGTCCACAGGCGGTGACTGGGCACTAGCTCCGCGCAGCCGTCCGCGCTCGACGATGGCCATTTTCGTGGCCCAATACGCTCCCCAGCTCACGCCGTGCAGCGCGATGCGGTTCTTGTCGATCTCGGGCCGCGACTGCGCGTAATCAAGCACGCGCGAAAGCAAACGCTCGGAAGTTTCGCTGACTTTGATGGGAGCTTGTCCCGTGCCCGGACCGTCGATGGCGAGATAGCCGATGCCAAACGGCAGAATTGCGCCAAAGCTTTCGGCGAGATCTTCTTTGCGGCTGTCGAGTCCGTTGACCGCAATTACAAGCGGCGTTGGTCCTTTCGCGCTCTTCGGCAGGCGCAGGTAGCCGACGATTTCCTTGCCCTCGAAGGGAATACGCACGACCTCGAGCGGAGGATCGAAGAAACGAGCGTGTGCCAGAAAAGCCTCAATAGCCCGTTCGTACGAACGCTGCTTCCCCGGCGATGCGGGAATTGGCCAGCGGCCGAATGAATACAGGCGCCAGGCGCGGATGTAGTTGGCATTGGCGCGGGCGGGATCGGTTTTCTCCTGCGATTTCGCCTCGTTGAAGTAGCGATCCGCCACATGCATGAAGGCCGCAGCCCACTCGTCTCTATCCTTCGTGTGAATGGAATCGAAGGCTTCCTTCACGTCGCCGGCATCCAGGCCGATCAGCGGGTACTGCCCAACTTCCGAGCGATGGATTGCTTCAGAGCGGATTTCGTCGATGGTGCGCTCCGGCCGTTGTTGGGCGAAGGCGGTCGCGGAAAGAGTAACGGTAACCAACAACAGCGCTGCGAATGCGAAGCGGCTACTTCTCTGCATGATGGTTCGTTTCAATGATGTTCGTCCCCTTCCTCGTCCAGCCGCCGAGAAGCGGCCTTCGCGAAAAAAGGGCCGGACGGAATTGCGTCCGGCCCAACCCCCTCAGCCCTGTGACCGCACGCTAGAACGTGAATTTCAACCCCAACTGTACCGCCCGGCTGCCGCCGGAACCGATGACCGGGTTGGCCGCAGCCACGTCCGGCGTGGCGCAACCACAGCCGAAGCCCGGAGCTCCAGGGTCGTTCTGCCCGTAGCCGTTCTGTCCCCCGTACGGGTTGGCGAAGTTGGGGTGGTTCAGGATGTTGAAGAACTCGGCCCGGAACTGGGCGCGAATGCGTTCGCCCAAGTGCCAATTCTTGGCAATCGAGAAATCCAGATTCCGAAAAGCAGAGTCGGGGAAGATATTGCGTCCCATCGTCCCGAACTGCCCAAAGGCCGGTGGAATCATGACGGAGCTCCCCTTCGCATAGCAGCCCCACGTCGCAAGCGATTGGCTGGTTGGGCCACCCGCCGTTCCTCCGTCCGCAGCGACCGCGTCTGTATTGCAAGCGCTGTTGCTGGTGGGATTGAGGGGATCGCCACTCCCCCCGAAGAAGGGTAACGGAGTCGGCCCGGACTTGAAATCGGATGGCTTTCCAAAAAAGTCCCAGCGCTGCGGTGTCGATTGCGGAGGGCTGACCGGCAGACCCCCGAGGCCGGTGAGATCGGTGGTCAAATCGATCGGCCCCCAAGGCTGCGAGCTTTCCAGAGTCGCGATGGTATTGATTTCCCAACCCTCCAACATCTGTCCGTAGCCTTTCTTCCCGGGTATCGCGTAGGTGAGAGAAATTGTCAGGCGATGGCGAATGTCGAAATCACTGTTGGCATATTCCCGTCCAACGTTGGTTGAGTCCTGCGGAAGCCCGTACCCGGCTCCGAAATCCCAGTTGGCGCCAACGTCATCGAGCGAATGGGCGTAGGTGTAGCCCAGTACCATGCTCAGGCCATGGTAGTTTCGCGAGCTCAGAGTTGCCTGCAGGCCGTTGTAGTTCGATCGGTAAAAGTTTCCCATCTGGAAAATATTGCTCAGGTAGGGGAACTTCGCATTGAACGGTCGGGTGCCCTGATCGTCGGTGCCCGGCGTCTCCTGGTTCGCGTCCCGAATACCCGTCAGATTTGTGCCGTGATTGCCCACGTAGGCAACCTCCAGAGAAAGATTCGGGGTAAATGCATGTTGGAGGTTCAGGGTCCAGTCCCAAACGTAGGGAGTGGTCAGATTGCGGACCACGCTCATGATGGGGCAGGGGCCCGGCCCGTCAGGACCGGGGTCGCAGTTGATCGTGCTGCTGCTTACGTTTCCGTAAAGCGGTGCGCCACTGTCCCACTGCGGAAGGATCGGTGGGATTGCCAGATTGCCAGCCGTGATCGTGCCCCCGGCTGTGGTATTGGTGGTGCCGGTGCCCGATATGATGGCTCCCGTGGGAACGTTGCCGAGGCCAAAAGCATTGTTGAAAGCGAGGAACGACTCCCAGTTCACCGTTTCGTAGACCAGGCTCGCGCCGCCTCTTAGCACGGTGTTTCCTTTACCAGTAATGTCCCAGGCAAATCCGAAGCGCGGGGCAAAGTTCTTATGATCGGGGTTGTAGGGACCGCTGACGCCGTTCATCCCCTCCTGAATCAACCCGGTGGGCGAATTGGGATCGAAGTTGCCCAGCAGATTGTGAGCTTCCTTAATTACCGAACTGAATTCGTAGCGCAGCCCGTAGTTGATGGTCAGATTCTTGGTCGCGCGCCAGTCGTCCTGGAAGAAGGCTCCGTAAGCCCAGTTGTGAATATGCCGAGTGGGATCGCCAACTTGAACCGACGCCTTGAAAGGGTCCCCGGCGAAAAAATCCTCCAGTGCCGAGGAATTCGCCAGGGCCACTCCCCCTAGGAAGGTGATGCTGCCTCTGGCGTTGCCAAACGCTCCGCCGCTCACGCCGTTGCGGTGCAGTTCGCCGCCGAACTCGAAGGCATGCTTCCCCGAGGTATAAGAAACATGATCGATAAACTGGGTGATTGTGTCCGGCCCCTGGAACTTTGGCCACTTGAAGGCGCCCAGGCCGGGGACAAAGGCTCCGGCGAAGCCGATGCGCGGCAGTCCGCCGGTGAAAGGCCCGCTCACGCCTGTATCGAGACCGTAGCCTGACGCCGGTGTGCCAAGGTCGCCGGGCAGCGTGGGCTGGTATAGGCGGTTATAGCCAACCCGGGCTTCGTTCACCCAGCGCGCGTTGGGCGTCCAAATCCAGTTCCCCCCAACTACCTGAGCGCGGGTGTGTATCTTGGAACGCCACTGGGATTGCAGCTCCGGAAAATCCTCGACCGTTCCCGAGTTATTGCCGAAGAAGTACATGCCGCTGATGGTGCTGCGTTGATTCAGGTTGTAGTCCACCTTGCCAATTGCGTTGTCGACGCCAACCTGATTGGGGAATCCCTGCACGACATTAATGCTTTGACTGTTATTGACGGGGAAGCCTGTGCCGGCGCACGTTACCACGCCACTGGCCGAGACTGTGCAGCCCGAGATTTTCTGGCTGTTCGCGCTGATCGGCACACCGTTCGCCAGCAGATCGGCAATTGCATTCGGAATGCTGCCTCCGCAGTCGTTCGAAGCGAGGGCGGGTGAAGTGCAGGTGGGCGCCGTCCCGGGGGCAAGTGTTAGCGAAGCCATGGACGGAGTCGTAACGCTAAAGGAGTTTCCGACGTCATAGCGCTGGCCCTCGTACGCGCCGAAGAAGAACGCTTTGTCCTTGATGATCGCGCCTCCCAAACTGCCACCAAACTGTTCCAGGGTTCGCGGATTTTTCGCGGCGGGAGACTGGTTGAAGAAATTGCGCGCGTCCATCACCCCATCGCGGCCGAACGCGAACGCTGTTCCGTGGGGCGAATTTCTTCCCGACTTTAATCCAACATTGATGACCGCACCAGGTTTCCACCCATACTCGGCCGGGGGATTCTCCTGAACATTAAACTCCTGGATTGCATCGATCGGAAGGATGGTCGCGGAATCTCCCGCGATGCCCGCGCCGTTAATGATGCCTTGTCCTGAGAACGGCTCGCTGTTGAATAGTCCTTCAACAAAGTATGCGTTGTCTTCGGCGCGCAGGCCATTGGTGCTGGTGGTTGAAAATCCGCCGCCCGGGTAGCGCATCACTCCCGGTCGAAGCTGTAACAGGTTCTCATAATTGCGACCGTTCAGCGGCAGGTCGTTGATTTCTTTGTTGCTCAGCGTTCCGCCCAGAGTGGCGGAGGTCGTGTTGACCAGCGGAACATCTTCCGTGACGGTGACGGTTTCGGAGACGTCGCCGGGCTGGAGGCCGAAATCGACGCGGACGTCACTGGCTACCTCGATTGGCACGTTGAGCCGCTCTACGGTTTTGAAGCCCTTCGCTTCGACGCGAATCTTGTACGTCCCGGGCTGCAAGTCGGCGGCGACGTAAGTTCCGGATTCGTCGGTGGTCAGGCTTCGGGAACTTCCGCGCTGTGCATCCGTTATCACGACGGCTGCGCCGGGAACGGCTGCGCCGCTCCGATCGCTGACACTGCCCAGAATGCGCCCCGTAGTTGACTGACCCAACGCCGACAGGGCAAGCAGGAAGAGGATCAGAATCAAGAACGCGGCCCGGCAGATAGTCAGTCTCCGATGAGCGGACAAGCTGATGCCTCGCAATAACATGGAAGCCTCCGTTTTCTCTGGTCCGACAGCCATACCACCCTAATATAAATGCTGTCAAGCGAATTCTCCGATCACGAATGGATTTCGGGCCGGGCCTCGTCAACGTCATTATTCCCCTTTTAAGGCTGTCCTTGGCGGGCTTGCTGCGAGTAATCAGACCTGATACCCTTATTGGTCATACCACCATACCTAATGCCGCGATGGCAACCCTAATTCCCACACTAAGCCGCCGCCCTCCGACAAACCGGGTGGACCTACGGTATAGTAGCCAGACCAACGCCGGCAGCCATTTGTCGGCTCGTGCGGGAGTGCATCCTGTGTACAAGATCGTCCGAACCTCGCGGCTTTATGAGCAAATCGTTCAGCAGATCGAAGAATCGATCCTCAAGGGCGACTTGAAGCCGGGCGACCAGCTTCCCGCCGAACGCGAACTAGCGCAACGTTTTGGCGTCAGCCGCACCGCCGTCCGGGAGGCAGTAAAAGCGCTTCGCGAAAAGGGTTTAGTGGAAGCATATTCCGGACGGGGGACTTTCATCACCGACGGAACTTCGCAAGCAGTGCGCCAGTCGCTGGACCTGATGGTCAAGATCGGGCAGCCCGAGGGATCGACGTACCTGGCTGAAGTGCGCGCCATTCTCGAGCCGGGAATTGCGGCCCTGGCGGCGATACGCTCCCAGGAATCGGATCTGGCGATTATGCGCGAGGCAGTCGCCGTGATGGACCGGGCCGGCCAGGACCCGGATGCCTACATCGAAGCAGATCTTGATTTTCACTTGGCACTCGCCGAAGCCGCGGCCAACCCGCTCATTCTTTCGTTGATCGATTCCATCGTCGGATTGTTGCGCGAACAGCGCTTGCGCATCTTCAATGTCAAAGGCGGTCCGGATCGCGGGCAGATTCATCACAAGCGAATTCTGGAGGCTATGGAGCGGCGTGACGCGGAGAAAGCCCGGGAAGCGATGAAAGCTCACTTGGAACAGGTGCGCGACGACAGCCATGTTTCCTCGGGGAAGCGCGCTTCCGTCCGGCATCACCCTCTTTAGGAAATTGAGTTTACTGACTTCGATCAAGGAGCCGGAGGCAACAGAGAGATGGCGAAGATCGGATTTATCGGCCTCGGCGTCATGGGCAGTCAAATGGTGGACCGGCTGCTGAGCAAGGGCCACACCGTGACCGGCTACAACCGGACGCGCTCCAAGGCCCAGTGGCTGATGGACAAGGGAATGCAGTGGGGCGATTCACCGCGCGCGGTTGCCAGCGCCTCCGACTACACCTTCGCTATGGTAACGAATGCGGCCGCGATCACGGCCATCACTGAAGGTCCGGACGGAATGCTGGCGGGTCTGGGCGCCGGCAAGTTCTTCATCGACATGAGTACGATCAGTCCCACCGTCAGCCGGGCGCTGGCGGCGAAGGTGCGCGAACGCGGCGCCGACATGGTTGACTCTCCGGTGAGCGGCAGCGTAATCACGCTGCAGGAGGGAAAGTTGTCGGTGATGGTGGGTGGACGCCGCGAGACCTTTGAAAAAGTGAAGCCGCTCTTGCTCGAGATTGGACCGAAGGTGACTTACGTCGGAGACAACGGTCTGGCACTGGCAATGAAGATCGCGGTCAATCTGAGCCTTGCGGTGCAGATGCTAGCGTTTTCCGAAGGCGTGCTCTTGGCGGAAAAAAGCGGAATTGCGCGCGAGGTTGCAGTGGATGTACTTACGCACAGCGCGGTGGCCTCGCCCATGATCCAGTACCGCGGGCCATTCGTCCTGCAGCAGCCCGAAGAAGCCTGGTTCGATGTGAACATGATGCAGAAAGACATGGTGCTGGCAATGGACCTGGGCCGGCAGCTCGACGTTCCCCTGCCAACGACCGCGGTCAGCAATGAGATTCTGACGGCGGCTCGTGGCATGGGCTGGACCAGGTACGACTTCGCCTGCATGTTTGACGTGCTGGCGGCGATGTCGGGCGTGACGACACCGGTCACCACTGGGGGCAAGAAGTGACCATCGCTACCTCCAAGCCGGAGGCCGGCCGCGGGGCGCCGGCGGAGGCCGCCACAGAGGCCGTTACGCAGAAAGACAAGTGGCTCCGCGCCTACCGCAAGATGGTGAGCATTCGCCTGTTTGAAGAGCAGGTGAACGAGCTTTATACGCGCGCCCTGATGCCCGGCCTGGCCCATCTTTACAGCGGCGAAGAAGCCGTGGCCGTAGGTATCTGCGAAACGCTGCGCATTGACGACTACATCACCAGCACGCATCGAGGCCACGGGCACTGCCTTGCCAAGGGAGCGTCTCCCGATCGCATGTTCGCCGAATTGCTGGGCAAGGAAGCCGGCTATTGCCGCGGCAAAGGTGGATCGATGCACATCGCCGATCCCGCGACCGGCAATCTGGGCGCGAATGCTATTGTGGGCGGCAGCGTAGGCATCGCCACGGGCGCGGCTTTTGCAGCGAAGCGCCTGGGGACAGACCGCGTGGCCGTCTGCTTTTTCGGCGAAGGCGCGCTGGGGCAAGGATCGCTCTATGAGGTGATGAACCTGGCGCAGTTGTGGAAGCTGCCCGTGCTCTACGTCTGCGAGAACAACTTCTATAACGAATATACGCACTACACCGAAACCACCGCCGGAACCATCCTCGGCCGCGCCACAGCCTTCGGGATCGAAGCGGCCAGGGTCGACGGCCAGGATGTCCGCGCCGTTTACGAGCTCGCATCACGGCTGGTAGAGAGATCACGCGCTGGCGAAGGTCCGGGGTTTCTCCAGTGCGATACCTACCGGTACAGCGGACATCACGTCGGCGACATCAACCGCGAATACTACCGTCCGAAAAAGGAAGAGCACCACTGGAAGACGGAGCGCGATCCGATCAAGCTTCACGGGAACTGGTTACTGGAGCAGCACTTTGCAGATGCGGCGTCTTTGGAACGGATTTCTTCCGAGGTGCGCGCTGAGATAGAAGCCGCCGTAAAGTTTGCCATCGCGGCGCCCTATCCCGGCACGGACCAGGTGGAGCAGGACGTGTATGCCTGAGCGCGAGATCACATTTGCGCAAGCAGTGCGCGAAGCCCTGGCCGAAGAAATGCGTCGCGACCCGAACGTCTGCATCTTCGGCGAAGACGTCGCTGAAGCCGGTACGCCGTTCAAAGTTCTTTCCGGACTGGTGGAAGAATTTGGCGCTGAGCGAGTGGTCGACACGCCGATCTCCGAAGCCGGCTTTACCGGGGTTGCAGTCGGGGCAGCGATGGCGGGATTGCGTCCCATCGTCGATATCATGTTCGGCGACTTCCTCACCCTGACCATGGACCAGATGGTCAACCAGGCGGCCAAGGTGCATTACATGTCGGGCGGGCACTGGAGGGTCCCGATGGTGATGCGTACCACGCTGGGCGCGACCCGGCGTTCGGCGGCGCAGCACTCACAGTCGCTGCATGCCTGGTTCAGTCATGTTCCAGGATTGAAGGTGGTTCTGCCTTCGACGCCTTACGACGCGAAGGGACTGCTGAAAACGGCGATTCGCGACGAGAATCCGGTTGTCTTTTTCGAAGACAAGATGATGTACAAGCTGAAGGGACCGGTTCCGGCGGAGGACTATGCCATCCCCTTCGGCGTCGCCGACGTAAAGCGCACTGGGGAAGACATTACGATTGTCGCCACCAGCAGCATGGTGCAGGTGGCGCTGGGCGCGGCGAATCTGCTCGAGACCGGAGGCATCAGCGCAGAGGTGATCGATCCGCGCACCACCTGGCCGCTCGACGAGAAGACTATGATCGAGTCGGCGAAGAAGACTTCACGCGTGATCGTGTTAGACGAAGGTTATGGCCGGTACGGCGTGACCGCAGAAATTGCGGCGGTGATCGCCGAGGGCGCATTTTACGATCTCGATGCACCGGTGAAGCGAATGGGCGCGATGCATGTTCCCATCCCATTCTCGCCGCCGCTAGAAGATGTGACCGTGCCGACGGAGGAAACCGTGTCGCAAGCGTGTCGACAGCTGTGCGGTAAGAGCTGACCGACTTAATTCGTAGAGACGTAGCTGGCTAGGTCTCTGCGTGCGGCGTTCCGGAAGATGGCGAGAAGACGTTGCAGGCACGTCTCTACAAGTGCGCGGTTTTGCACCGGTACG
>JBAVAV010000613.1:0-3441 GCA_049585895.1 Candidatus Sulfotelmatobacter sp.
ACCGCGATCAGTGGTTTTCAGAAGGGTTGGCGAATTATTGCTCGCTGATGATGCTGCAAGAGACGAATCCGCCGGGGTTCCGCGAGATTCTGGAAAAATATCAGCGGGACTTGTTGGAAAAAAACAAGGATGGCAGCGTCCCCAAGGATGCCGGTCCGGTAACCCTGGGAGGGCGGTTGCTGTCCTCTCATTTTCCCGGAGGATATGAAGCGATCAGCTATGGGCGCGGTACGTGGCTGTTCCACATGCTGCGTTCCATGTTGCAGGACGCGGCGGCAGAAGAAGTTTCGCGCTCGGGTCGTGCCGGGAACCCGATCGATGAGCCCTTCGTGCGTGCGCTGCGCAAACTCCGGGAGCGCTATGAGGGAAAGGCCATCGGCACGCGCGAGCTGCTCGCTGTTTTCGCCGAGGAGCTTCCGCCTTCGTTGCGCTATGAAGATAAGCCTTCGCTCGATTGGTTCCTCGAAGGCTGGGTGAATGGCACGTCGCTCCCCCGGCTCCAGTTGCAGGGAGTCAAGCTCGCGGCGAAAGGCAGCAGGATGATCGCGACCGGTATGATCCTGCAGAAGGAAGCTCCCGACACGCTGGTTACGTCGGTTCCCATCTATGCAGTAGTAGCCACCGGCAAAGCGCCAGTGCTGATGGGTCGGGTTTTTGCGGATGGACCCGAGACTTCGTTTCGCTTGACCGCGCCTGCCGGAACCCACAAGTTGTTGCTGGATCCGTATAGGACGGTTCTTGCCGAGAAGTAGATAGATTGGTGGCCAGTGGCTAGTTTCCAGTCAATGTCCAGTGGTCACTAAGAACACGGGCTACTTGAAGTCTTTCTTCGCAAGTGCCGCAACTTCTCTCCCAAATGCGAATCCGTTTCTGACGCTAATCCCGAATTGGGATACGTTTTGGCCGGAACAGTGGTTCGCCACGAACAAGTTGAGAATCCTGACGCGGAATTAACCTCCTTTCGCTCCTTGTGAACTGAGGGAAAGAATGGCATTCCATCTGCTTGACAGGTGTAGCGGTGCAGGAGCAACTCTTTGGACTCACTCGCATCTATCGAACACGGACCTAGACCAAGCGCAGCAGAAGCTCCGGCGGCGGTCGAGCAAATGGTGGCCGCTCAAGCGCTGATGGGCGGTCCATTGGCGCACGAGTACCCTCTGCGTCGTGAGCAGCAAATTCTGCTGGTCGAAGATGAAGCATTTGTCAGGAGAGTGACGGGGGAGGTGCTCGAATCTGCGGGATACCGGCTGCAGATCGCTGGGAATGCTGCCGAGGCCTTGCAGGTTTGTCGTTCATCCGCAAGCCCGATGAACCTTCTCTTGACCGATGTGGTGTTGCCGGGGATGAATGGCCGCGATCTGGCGAATGAGGTCAGCGCTTTGTATCCAGGTATTCGCGTACTGCTCATCAGCGGCTATGCGGAGCAACTGGCTTTGTCTGCAACTTCCGATGACGGTCCACAATGCCTGGCCAAACCATTCTCGGCCTACACACTCTTGAGCAGGGTGCGGCAGATGCTGGAAAAGTCCTGCGCGAACTCGACGAGCGCAAACCTGTAGTTAGGCCATCTTGCGATAGAGCGTAGCCTGCAGAATCTGTTGAGGAATTTGTGCCAGCGGCACGACCTTGCGCAAGACGCCCTCCTCCGCGCAAGCACGCGGCATGCCGTACACCGCGCACGTCTCCTCGTCTTGACCGATTGTCATTCCTCCCACTTGATGAATGGCTTTCATCCCCTGCACTCCGTCCGATCCCATACCAGTCATGATGATTCCCATTACATGGGATTGAAAGGCCGACGCGGCTGACTTCATCATGACGTCGACGGAAGGAACGTGCACCTGTTGGACCGGCCGGTCCGAAAGCCAGAGGATGGCCCGGGAATCGGGGAAGCGCTCCACCGTCATGTGCTTTCCGGCGGGCGCAATATACACTCCCCCAGGTTGCGCGGTTTCCCCATTTGACGCTTCGCACACCAAGACTGAGCAGAGATTGTTCAGTCGCTGTGCGAAAGGGCCGGTGAAACCCACCGGCATGTGCTGCACGACCAGAATCGGTACAGGCAGGCCGGCGGGAAGAACCGGCAGGATCTCCTCCAGTGCCTTGGGTCCGCCGGTGGAAGTCCCCAGGACGATGATCGCCGTCGTAGCCGGGAAAACTTCGCTGGGTGACGGGCGCACAGGAGTTGGAGGCTTGCGGAGGGAGCCGGGATAGGCGCGGGAACGCCGTGCTTCCCCCGCTGCTTTAATCTTGGCAATCAGGTCGTCGCGAAGGTGGATGATATCCAGCGACGTGGAAGAAAGTTGTTTGGGTACGTAGTCGAATGCCCCCGCACTGAGCGCGTCGAAAGTGCTCTCGGCGTCCTTTAGGGTGACGGAACTCACCATGATCACCGGACGCGGAAATTGCGTCATGATGCAGCGCAGGGTCTCGATTCCATCCAGCCCCGGCATCTGCACATCCAGCGTGATTACGTCGGGATCGAGGGACGCTATTTTCTCCAGAACCTCGTTCCCATTGCCCGCAGTGCCCGCAACCCACAAATCCGGGTCCGAGGCCACCATGCGGGAGAGCGCCGTTCGCATGAAGGCGCTGTCGTCAGCGATAAGCACACGCACCTGCGGGGTGGAATTTTCTTCAGTCACGTAGGGTAAATAGCCCGGACCAGGTTGTGCACTTCGTCCATGTAGAAATCCATCTCGAAAGTGAGGCGCGCCAAGTCGAACTGGTTCAAGGTTGGGCAGTGTTCTGCGAGGAGGTCGAAGCCGTATTCCTCGGTCAGGCTCACTTGGCGCTCCTCGATATAGCCGTAGTTCAAACCGCTCATGCGGCAAAGCAGGTCGCCTAAGTGCACCAGGGCCACAAGGCCGGCGTGGTTGAGCGAACCTTCAGGTGCGTGGTGATGGGTGACCACTTCAATCAGGTCGGGAGAAAGTTGCCAGCGTTGGGCAAGCAAGCGCCCGCTATGGCAATGCGTGAAACCCAGGCATTTTTGTTCAGCTTGGTCCAGCGGGATTCCTTCGGTTCGGGCCACCTCGTAGGCCGCGCGAAATTCCCCCGGTAAGACCCAGAGATTGACGATAATTCCGAGGTCATGAAGAAGACCCGCCAGGTAAGCTTTCTCGGGATCAACGAAATTGATCTGGCGCGCGAGATGGCGGCAGACCAGAGCGCATCCCAGAGAGTGCTCCCAAAAGACAATCGGCGGTATGCTGGTTTGCCGGCCCGGCAGCAGGCTGAGCATGCCGCAAGAGATGGCAATATCGCTCACGGGTTGGAATCCCAGACTGACCACGGCGCTATGCAATGAATCCAATCGTTGCCAGCGCCCGAAGAGCGGAGAGTTCGCCATTTGCAGGCACTGCGCTGTCAGGGATTTATCCTGGGCGAGAAGATCGGTAGCTCTTTCAACGTCGAGTTGCTCGACCGGTTGTTGCAAAT
>JBAVAV010000614.1:0-4150 GCA_049585895.1 Candidatus Sulfotelmatobacter sp.
TTTTGCAAAAGTTGCAATCTTACAGCGCTTGGACGTTTTCAGCCTGCCAGCCCTTGGGTCCTTTGGTCACGTCGAATTGCACCGTCTGGCCCTCCTGCAGGCTCTTAAAGCCTCCCGCCTGGATCGCTGAGAAGTGCACAAAAACATCTTCGCCACTCTGGCGGCTGATGAAGCCGTAGCCTTTGGCGTCGTTAAACCACTTTACTGTTCCTTGTTCTGCCATGTTGGTGTTGGTGTTCCTTTCACTGATTTACGCTGGAGAGATTCGGAGGACTGACGGCAGGTTACTAGCTGTTGAGGCAAGAGCTGCTCACGACCGATTCGGTCTAACGTACAGAAAGATGATACTCCTATGATGCAAGTATTAGCAAGCGGATTGCGGCAGATCCGTCCGGGGCGGGCAGCTGGAATGCAGCCTCTTTGGAAAGAGCGATTCATCGACTGAGTCGAGCCATAAGGTCCCGGTTTTTTCGGCCACTTGTCACTGATGCTTAGCACGAGGGCCGCAAACAGCGTATACTTAAGCTACTTAACCTCGAAGACTCATTTTTCAGAATACCTTGCGCCTTCGCGATTGAGAGATCGGGAGGCGTCTTCCGTGTATCTGTTACTGTCTCTTGACAAATCACCCTGCGACGCGCCCGGCCCTGACGGCGCAACACATGGCTGCGGGCGCCAAAGTCCGGTATGTTGACGAGGTTCGTGACATTCATGTCGATGGCAACTCTTGCAGTAGCTGTGTTATGGCGTTTTTCGCCTGATTATCGGATGCTTGTTTGTATTGTCGTCTCGGTGGGCGGGATTACGCTTGCGATTCGCGCCCTTTCCGCGGGCAAGCTGTTGTGGGGATTGGTTTTCGTGGGCGTTCTGGGCGTGTTCACACCGTTCCGCAGCACGCAGTTTTCCCACGCGCTCGTTTCCGCACTCGACATGGCGACTTTGGCTTTATTCGCCTTTTCTCCGCTCTTACTCAGGAAGTCCAGAATAGTCCCAATCGCTCCCGATGGGAGTATTGGCATAGCCCGGCGATTCACTAACGAGCCCGAATAAGAGGAGTCACTTCATGTCCGGCATCAATGGCGATAAATCAAGATTTCATCGGGAACGTAAGCAGAAGCTTGCGCGGCGAAAGCGGACCCGCGAACTGCTGAAGAGCCACAAAGAACAGGTTAAACCGGTGGCCGGGTCGGCCGGGTCGAAACCGAAGGCGGTGTCCGCATGAACACGCCCATTCTTGCTCCACCGTTGTCCGAACCTCTCCCCAGCGCGCTCAAGAAAAGACGTGTTCTTCTCATCGACACTTCATCGACTACGCGCGGCCTGCGTGCTGAGACCATGAGAAAGCTAGGCGTGGAAGTCGACTGCGCCGCCGATATCAGTGAAGCGCGTGTCTGGTGGCGGGCGGACGTGTACAATCTGGTCCTAATTGACATCGAAAATGAGCTGGGTTGCCGGGACAAGTTTTGTGAAGACCTCCGAAGCGCCATTCCCCCGCAGCAACTCGCGTTCCTGGTCGGCAAACCCGAGTATCTTGCCAATTCGCCCGATACGAACGGCGCGTTTACCGGCCCCAGTAGCGTAGACGAGGCTCTCGTCGGGGATGTAAAGGTGGCGCTTTCGGCCGATGTTTCTGGGATTTTGCCCCAACGCTGGGGAATTTTGGAGGCCTCCCGGCGAATCTCGGTCGTGCGTTCGTTATCCCATGCTCGCTCCCAGGCGATACGGGAGAGACCGGCGCCGCCACGGGATTCGGAGATCCGGCCGGCCAAGCGGGCCACTGAAACCCGGACTTTGGATGATTTACTAAGAAAGGAAATGCAATGAAGAACCTTTACGTTGGCAATCTAGCTCACAGCACCACCGAGTCTGAGTTACGCGCCGCCTTCCAGGAGCACGGAGAAGTGGAAAAGGTCAGCATCGTAACGGACCGGGAAACCGGCCGCGCGAGGGGCTTCGGGTTTGTCGAAATGACGAATGCCGGGGAGGCCGATAAAGCTGTCGCGGCGCTGAACGGAACCGAACTGGGGGGTCGCACCTTGACGATTAACGAGGCCAAACCCAAGACGGACCGCCCGAAGAGTGGCGGACAGCGGTTTGGCGGCGGTGGAGGAGGTGGACGTGATGACTACCAGGGCCACGCACGCCAGCCTCGGGAACCGCGTTGGTAATTGTTGTACCTGCCTGGAGCCCGGCAGCCATCTGTATATTGCTCACGAAGAACACGAACCGAATAGATATTGGGAGATTGCCAATGCCAAGAGGCCGATCGACGTTTACCAAGCGTCAGAAGGAACAGGCGCGACAACAGAAACAACGGGAAAAAGCGGAGCGCAAGACCCAGCGCAAACAGGACAAGCCCGAAGGTAGCGTAGGCGAGTTGGACGAGATGCGCGAGTTGCGCGAACACGCGGAAGCGCAGGCAGCGCTATTCAATATCGGTGCCGATGAAGACGAGCCATCGACCGTGCACAGCAGCAAAGGAATCGATCAGTAGACTTCTGGCAGAGGCTCGCCGGAGCTCCGGGCTCCGGCGAGTTGCCTGCTTCTACTCCTACACAAAAACCTCACCCGGGAGTGCATTTAAGGTGCGCGAGGCGAGGGTATTCCGTACCAGCCGTTTGGGTTGGTCTGAAGGCTCTACCTGTTTGCGCTCGATCCGTAGCTGCAACGTGCGCTCGATATTTCGGAGGTCCAGGATCTCCGCGCCCGTAACAATCGTGGTTGCGTGGCCCTGGGAGCCGGCCCGTCCTGTGCGCCCCACGCGGTGGATGAAGTCTTCGGCCATCTTCGGCAGGTCGTAGTTGATGACGTGGGCCACATCGTCCACATGCAAACCACGCGAAGCGATATCGGTGGCCACCAGTACCTGGAAGCGGCCTTCCTGAAATCCGCTTAATGCCCCGTTGCGCTGCGCTTGCGATCGATCGCCGTGAATCATCGCCGCAGTAAATCCGTCGAGGACCAACTCTCTGGCAAGGCGTTGCGCGCCGCGCTTGGTGCGAGTGAAAACAAGAGTTTGGCCTTTCTCCGCATAAAGCAACTGCCGGAGCACATCCAGCTTCTCCCCGGGACGCACTTCGTAGGCTTTCAGTTGAACGCTCTCCGCGGGCTTGAGGACCGAACCTAAAGCTACCCGAACCGGGTTACGCATAGAATCATGCACCAGCCTGGCCACGGACTGTTCCATGGTGGCGGAGTAGCAGAGTGTCTGCCGGGTTGTTGGCAGTATCGCCAAAATGCGCTGGATGGAAGGCAGAAAGCCCATATCCAGCATGCGGTCGGCTTCGTCGAGCACCAGGATTCTGATCTGGCGCAAATCAACCAGCTTCCGGCTGATGAAGTCCTGCAGGCGTCCGGGGGTGGCGATTATCAGTCCGGGGGCGGCACGGAGGTGTTGGATTTGCGTCTTCTCCGATACGCCGCCGATGACAAGCGCCGCTTTAAGCGCGCCCTTGCTGTGCAGGTTCTCGTATTGCTCGTGAACTTGCATCGCCAGTTCGCGCGTGGGCAGCAAAACGAGCGCGCGCGCCTGGCGCGACGGTTCGCGTTGCAGCATTTCGATTATCGGAATTAAAAATGCCAGCGTCTTGCCGGTTCCGGTCTGGGAGGTGCCGATCACGTCTTTGCCTTCAAGGGCAGGAGAAATCGCCCGCTCCTGGATAGGTGTCAGGTTAATGAATTGAGCTGCCGCCAGCTTCTGCTGCAATGCAGAAGACAAGGGCAGTTCCGAAAAAGTGGTCATTGTCAGTTGTTTCTTTCTGGAGGGGCTGTTGTCACACACTCAGACACACGTCAAGAGCATCCACGCCGCTCACATTGATTTTAGATTTGGCGCTGAACGAAACGGCGGGCAAGAAAAGCGGAGATGAATCTGATCCAGCGGGGATCACCGCGTCACGAGCAAACCGTGGCAAAAGCGTCAAGATAAGTATATCAGAATTGAGGTCGGCGCCTGGTTACGTTGGTCACCCAGAGTTTTGGAGCACACCGCGCGCCGGGTTCGCTACAACTTCACTTCAAAGACGCCTTGGTTGAAACCAAGAAACTGGGTTAGGAAATTCCATGGCCGGCGGAAGAAGCTGCAGGCTCATTATTCTTTATCCAGATATTCGCCGGGAACGTCATCCTCCGGCACCTCATGGGTATGCAC
>JBAVAV010000615.1:0-5240 GCA_049585895.1 Candidatus Sulfotelmatobacter sp.
GCGCCCGACTTTGCCGCTCTTGCCAGACTCGACGCCGGGAACGGAACGATTGTTACCGCTCCCGGCGCGGGTGACGTGGATTACGTGTGCCGAATGTTTCTACCGTCGGCCGGCATCGATGAGGACCCTGCCACCGGCTCGATCCACTGCACATTGGCTCCTTATTGGGCGCGGCGGCTGGGTAAGGACACGTTGCGTGCGCAGCAACTCAGTGCCCGCGGTGGAACCATGCAGTGCAGGATCGCCGGCGATCGGGTGAAGATCGCCGGCAGGGCACGCTTGTACCTTCACGGCACGCTCGAACTGTAAAGCGTCTGCCTGTGCCGAAGCACGGAAGTCACCCAGCGCTGCGCGGTTTGCCCGCTGCGCCGCTAGACTTCATGGAGTGGGGAATCTCTCTCGCTACGGCCAACTCGATTCGGCGTTAACTTCCTGAGCGGCTTTGGCATCTACAATAGTATCGAGGAGAATTCCCATGCAGGAATTGCGAAAAATTCGGCTCGCCGGTTTATTAATCCTTCTCACGTCGTCGTTCCTTTTCACTGCTTCCGCATTTGTGGGAAATGACGTGCTTGGAGAGATCGATCTCATCGGCGCGTCCAAGGTCGAGAAAACTTCAGGGGTTTGGGTCGACGGCCAGTATGTTGGCTATCTCCGCGAACTGAAAGGATCGAAAAAGATCCTGCTGCTGCCCGGCGAACACGAGATCACCGTACGGCAGGGCGGCTATCTGGATTTCGTGCAGAAGGTTTCGGTACGCGCGGGTGACAAACAGACCATCGGGGTAAAGATGGCAAAAGATACCCGAGTTCAACTACCGGAGATCACTTCCGAAATCAAGCTGGACGTCAATCCCAATCGCGCCGCCGTTTTTGTGGACGGCGTTTTCGTGGGACACGTGGCTGAATTCGGGGGCGTGGGCCGGGCTTTACTGGTCGCTCCAGGAAAACGGAAGGTGAGAATTACCCTGCCCGGATATCAGAATTTTGAAACCGATATCGAACTAGTAGCCAACCAAAAATCAACGATCAAGACGGACCTGGTAAAAGGCGGGCCGGCCGAAGGCACTGCGCTTTCCAATCCACAGTGACGAGAGATTCGCGCTTTCGGCGCTGGGGAAAGTGGACAACAGAATAAGGCCAAAGGAGCGAGGGTTCTCACGTAACCCTTCAGTGCCTGAGGTTTGACACAGCAAGCCTCGCGGCTTACACTGCCACGTCATTCAATCAAGCCTTACACAGGAGCCTTATGAGGCTACGTTTCGTCGTCAGCTGTGCGGCGTTGTGTTTCTTTGTCGCGGCGGTCGCCGTCTCCCAGGACGCGGCAAAGGTGGATCCAAAGCACTACAAGGTGGAGTTGGAGAATGCCCAGGTGCGGGTTCTCCGTTTTCACTACGGACCACACGAGAAATCGGTCATGCACAGTCACCCCAACACGGTTGCGGTATTTCTGAACGACGGAAAAATCAGGTTCACCTTTCCCGATGGCAAAACACAAGACGTCGATGGTAAGGCAGGGGAGGTCCAGTACACAGCCGCTCAGGTTCACAATCCCGAGAACACGGGAGTTGCGCCCATGGATGGCATCGTCGTCGAATTGAAGGGCACTGCAGGGAAATAGAAGCCTCGGGGTTGGGTGGCGCAGCGATGGAGGCGAATCTTGCCGGCTGTCCCCAAGCGTCCCTCGGCGCGGCGGGCGCGGACGCCCGCCCTCGCTCAGGGCAGGCTCACAGCCGCCGGGACGGCGGCGCTACGCAAGGCGGGACGTCAAATTAGATCCACAAGGATGATCGTTTGACAGTCGCTCCACAAAGTTCCATACTCGCTCAACCCAAATTCTTCCCAGAGGTTTCTATGACCAAGTCCACGCTCTTAGTGGTGCTGCTTGCAGCCTGCGCACCGCTCGTTTTGGCACAGGAACCAACGCAACTTCGGCAACCCAAACTCACTTTCCAGCAGAGCGGCACGGATCAGTTGCTCATTGCGGTCAGCCCGGTGACCGCGCAGGTAGTATGGGCAGCCGGAACGGGCGGGACGTTCGTGGTGACCACCGATGGCGGAAACGTCTGGAAGTCCGGCGTTGTTCCCGGAGCCGAAGCCTTGCAATTCCGAGACGTGCAAGGGGTCAGTGACAAGACCGCTTATCTGATGTCCATTGGAGACAATACCACCGACTTCCGTATTTATAAAACCACCGATGGCGGCGCGACCTGGAATATCCAGTTCACCAATGAGACGGTGAATGCATTTTACGATTGCTTCGCATTCTGGACCCCGCAGCGCGGCATCACGCACAGCGATTCGGTCAACGGAGTCTTTCCCGACATCCGCACCACCGATGGTATGACCTGGGAATCGATCTCCAGCAATATGCCGCCCGCTCTGCCCGGCGAAGCCTCGTTTTCCTCCAGTGGAACTTGCATCACTACCGAAGGAGAGAATAATGCCTGGATCACCACCGGAGGCTCGACTGTCTCGCGCATTCTGGCCACCACGGATGGAGGCGACACCTGGAATGCTTACGACACGCCGCTGGTAAGCTCGCCCAGCGCGGGCGGGTTATCGGTGGCCTTCCGCGACGCGCAGCACGGCATTGTCGGTGGGGGCGATTTGAACAGCAATGGTTTCGGACAGATCGCCACGTCGACCGATGGCGGCCACACCTGGGAGACTATAAGCCCGCCTCCTATACCGGGAGCCATTTTCTGTCTGGCTTACGCGCGCGGCATGCGGGGTCGTGGCGGCAACCACGGCACATTCGACCGCACGGTGGTAGTGACGTCGGAGACGGGGCCTGACTTTAGCTCAGGATCCGCAGCCTGGACTCCGGACGAAGGCCGCAACTGGTTCACCCTTTCTCAAGTAAGCGGCTACTGGGCGGTCGGCTTCGCCAACCCATCGGCAGGGTGGTTTGTGGGGAACAACGGCCAGATACTTAAGATTAGCTTCTAAGCCCGGATGATCTCTAAGCATGGACGAGTGTGGAAGGGAAGCGCCGCGCCCCATCCCGACGTCCTTCCGAACCGGAAAGCAAAACCCCGGTGAAGAATCTGCTCTTAGAGCTACACCGATAGTCGCCCTCCACCGACCGGCAGTTGCAGAAACCTGCATCTTGACGAGTCGTCAATCAGAGAGGACGATAGCTGCGCGCCGTTTGCCTCATACTGCCCTCCCTGGGAGTAACTAGTGATGCTAAAGATGAGAATAATCGCTCGCACCGGGCTTGTCTTGGTAGTGAGTCTCGTTACTGCAAGAGCGCTGCTGGCGCAGACAGTCAGCGGGACGATCTCCGGAATTTCCGCAACCGGCCTTGCCGTCAATCCTCTGACCAACCAAATCTACGGGGCCAACTACTCGTTCTTCGTTATCGATGGCGCCACCGACGTTTTCACCACCATCGGCCTTGGCGACGCATTTCGCCCCTACTTTGTGGGCGTGAACCCGACCACAAACACCGTGTTTGTCTCTGATTACGGCAACAGCGGCAGCCTGGGTGGTTACAGCGTGGTCAATGGAGGCAACTATAACTTCTTCAACGGTTACATTTCGGGCGGTGTTTACTCCGTGGCCGTGAACCCCGTCACGGATACGGCTTACTTTACGACCAACCTCTGGGACCTGGAGATTCTCGCCGAACCCAGCAACAAACTCACCTCTTATGCGCCGCGCAACGCCTACCCACTTGCCATTGCCGTGAATCCACTGACCGACAAGATTTACGCGGCTTTTGAGGGGTCCGGAGTCAACTCGGGCATCCTGGTTGTCGATGGCGCCACAGATACCGTCACTGCCGTCACCGCTCCATCCCTGCAATTCGCGACTGGCATCGCGGTGAACCCGGCGACGAATAAGGTATACGCAACCTTTGAGCCGGCCTTTGGCTCGGGCACGAATAGCATCATGGTGCTCGACGGAGCCACGAATACATACACGCTGCTGACCGATCCCAACGCACAGAATCCGATCGCGGTCACTGTCAATCCCGTGACGAACAAAATCTACGTGGCGAACAAGGGCAATAATGCCGGGAACAACGGCAACGTCACGGTAATCGACGGCGCGACGAATCAACTCACCACGCTCACTGACTCCAACGCAGCTGGTCCGGTCGCCATCGCTGTGAATCCGACGACAAATCAAGTCTTCGTTGCCAATGCTCTGAGCAACAACGTCACAGCAATTAACGGCGCGACCAACGCTGTCATCACGCTCGACGATCCCACTGCGATTTATCCCGCGGCCCTGGCGGTGGATCCGGTGACGAACAAGGTATATGTGGGCAATGAGAATAGCGGAACAATTACGTTGATCGACTGCGGCACGAACGCGATCGCGACAGTCGCCTATCCAACCTCCTATATTCCGCTTCAGGCTGATGTTAATCCGATAACCAACCGCATCTACGTCGCCGACAGGAGCGTCAATGTCGCGGTAATTGACGGAAATACCAACCTGTTGACAACCATTCCCGTAACCAAAGGACAGTCTGCTGCGCTAGCCGTCAATCCCGTGACCAACCGGATCTATGTGGGCACCACTTACAACAGCGGAATTACAGTAATCAATGGGGCGAATAACACCACCACGCAGATCAGCGATCCCAACTTCTTTTTCGGCCAGCTTGCCGTCAACCCTGTCACAAACAAGGTTTACGCTTCCGACGGTGGGGACTTGGGGAACAATGTCGTCGTGATCGATGGCGCTACCAACCACACAACCGTCGTGAGCGATCCCAATGCGCAGGGCCCGCAAGCCATCGCGGTGAATCCGGTGACCGACAAGATTTACGTCGTGAACGAATTCAGCCACAACATCAGCGTCGTCGACGGGCCCACCAACCAAGTCACCATCGTTACCGACCCGAACGCCATCCTTCCTGCCGGGATTGCGGTGAACCCGGTGACCAACAGGATTTACGTGGCCAACAACGGCAGCAACAACGTAACCATGATCGATGGTGCCACAAACCAGGTGACCACCATCGCAGATCCGAATGCCCAAGCTCCGGCGGACGTTGCAGTGAATTGGATAACGAATGAGATCTATGTCACCAACAACAGTAACGTCACGGTGATTGACGGGCTCACGAACGCTACGTCAACTGTAACCGGCCCAAACGCTCTAAGACCGGAGAGGCTGGCGGTCGATGTAGCCAGCAATAAGATTTTTGTGGCCAATGCTGCCAGTAACAATTTAACCGTGATTGACGGCGTCACCAAGGGCACCACCACAGTGCTGGAT
>JBAVAV010000616.1:0-8039 GCA_049585895.1 Candidatus Sulfotelmatobacter sp.
CTGACACCTGAAGAGGGATCCTGATACGACGGGTGGCCCAGGCTTTGAGTCTCGCTAACATCACCAAGACATTGGGTGCCCCGTCCTTCGCGTTCTTTGAGGCTGTTACGAAACTCGTGCAGCGGCGATGACGGTGGAACAGAATCTGCAGTTTTCCCTTCAATCGTTGGATTCGTGCCCACCTCCGCTCCGGGGGCAAGCCGAAAGTGGAACAAAGGATTCATTCGGCGCAGTGAGTTTTGAGTTTCGTAACAGCCTCGATTTTCGGAAGGTGGGCACCACGGAGCCCGGCCTCCGTTCATTCGTCACTCCGCCGCTTGGGTCCGCAGAAAGCTGACATGCCTTCAGCCAAACCCCTGATACCATCGTCCGTGGTGCCCACGCTTCGAAAACCGCGAAGCGTGGGGCAGCCTCATTTGTGATAGTGCTGAAGGAGGGAGCAGTCCGAGTTGACTGCTACATCACTCCCAAAGACGCGGACATTAAGATGCGGTTCGTGCCAAAGCTTTCCCACTGGAGTGTCCAAGCCGATTCGGAGGCAATCGAGTTCCAGGGATGTGAGTTCGATGGAAGCGTGCTTGTGCGAGGTCGCTTCTATTTGCAAAATGACTTTCTCGTAGAGGACATGATTGCTCCTAAACGAACGGAGTTCCTCGGCTGGGCGGACTCCCCCAACTACCCTACCTCTCGAAACCCATGTCCAGTACAACCGGGAAACCAGCCCGATGCCAGCCGACCACGGTTCTCGGTGTCACCACGATGAGAGACCCTTTCCATCCGGACCAGAGTCTTCGTAAGACCACCCAGAACAGCTTGTGCAGGGTCGTCAGTCGACGGCGAGGATGTTTGGCGTGCAGGAGCAGCAACTGCTGACGGAGAGCCAAATTTTCAAGAACGAGGAACTCTCGGCAACGGAAAGCACTGACAACCCATCCGAGGAGATGTCGGAGCAACGTGACGAGAGCCAAGATCATGGTCAGAATCTTACCGAAACTTACCGCATCAGACCCGACTCCAAGTCATTCATTCTGCAAGTACAGGAGGTTTTGACGAGGGATAGCACGAAAAGCCCATCCCTTTTCCATTTGTGTCATGGATGCACCTTTATCCGGCGAGTGTTGAGGGAAGGTTGAAAGTTCCATCAACTACTTCCACGAAGTTTCTCCCTTCACGAAGGATAATCCGCTTAGAGCTTCTAACAAAACCTCCACCATTGTCTTGGACTGACATCGCCCTGGCGTCTTAGAAAGTGAGCTTCAGTGCGAGTTGGACGATTTAACCCGGAGATCTGGGCGTAGCTGCGCTCATCATCACTTGACCTTTGCTTTTCCTGTGCTTGCAGTGTATAGCGATTTGTCTACGTTGTCGGTCAAAGTGACGACCAGCTTGAATGTTCCCGCATTTGCATAATTGTGGCTTCCATTGACGCCGAATGGGCCACCTGTTGTTCCCGTCACAGTGCCTGCCGATTTGGTCCCGTCACCCCAATTGATGGCGGCCGTGAAGTCAGCCTTGGTCGCCGTAGGCGTGCCGTCTTTGAAACTAGCCACGGATCCGTTGAACACCGTACCATGCGTCGGTGTGATCGTCCTACCCGTACCGCCGATGGCGCTGAGACGGCTGATTTCACCGCCAACCGCATCCACGATCCAGAGCTTCCCGTCGGATCCGACGGCAAGATCGTTGCCGGCGGCATTACTCACCGTGAGCTGCACCTGACTGACAACACCTGTTGTAGTGACGCGAGCAACACTGTTGGGATAGTACTGAGCCAGCCACAATGCTCCGTCTGATCCAGCCACTAGGCCCTCGGGGAAGCCGGTGAAGCTGACAGGATACTCGGCCACCAAAGTGCCAGAAGTGTTCATGACTCCGAGAGCCCCGGAGGTCGTGTTCTCCAGGAACCACAAGTTGCCGTCGGGTCCCGTAACAATTGCCCCTGGAGCCTTGCTTGCTCCGATTGGATATTCGGTGATTGTGCCGGTGATGGGATCGATCTTCCCGACCTGACTTGCTCCATTCTCCGTAAACCAGAGATTTCCGTCAGGCCCGTTGGTTATGAAAAACGGTAAGGCACTTCCCGTCGGCAACAGGTACTCAGTAATGGTGCCGCTGGTGGTGATGCGGGCAACCTTGTTACCATTTCGTGGGTTATATTCCGTGAACCACAAGTTGCCGTCAGGTCCTGAAGTCATGCCCCAGAGACCGCGGAAGCCAGTCCCGAGCGGGTATTCGGTGACGGCTCCCGAAGTTGTAATGCTGGCAATCTGGCTGACATTCTCTTCAACGAACCACAAGTTGCCATCGGAACCCCTTGCAATACCCCCGGGACCGGAATTCGGGGTTGGTATGGAGAACTGAGAGATTACGCCAGTCGGGCTGATTCGTCCAATTTGGTTGCCGTAGTCATCGCTGAACCACACCGCTCCGTCGGGACCGAGCGTATTCCAGTCGGGTCCGGAACCATTATTCAAGAGGAAGGTGTTGATTAATAAGCCGCCGGTGGAAACCTGACCGATGTTGCTGCTGGTTAGCCCCATAAACCAGAGGTTCCCGTCCGGCCCGGAGGTGATTCCCCAAGGAAGGCCGAAGCTGCCGAAAGTCGCGCTCGGGTACTCGGTTAGAATGCCGCTGGTTGTGATCTTGCTAACGGTGGAAAACTCGGTGAACCAGAGGTTGCCGTCCTGTCCGACGGCGATGCCGGCAGATCCGCCAAAACTCAGTACGTATTCAGTTTCAATGCCCGACGTTGTGATCTTCGCGACGTGACTAGATTCAGTGGCCCACAGGTTACCATCGGGCCCGGAAACGATCCCTTGTGGAGCGTCGGCAGTACTGAAAATGGTGACTGCTCCGGCGGTTGTAATCCGTCCGACGAAGCTGCCCGACGTGCCCACCGCTTGCGGATTTGTGAACCACAGACGGCCATCGGCGCCGGTTGTGATCTGTGCCGCAAGAGAATAGGGCTGAAAAACGCCGGCATCCACAGTGCCAGAGTATTCCGTGATGGCGCCGGCGGTGGTGATTTTTCCGATTGTAAACAAACCTGTTTTCTTCTGATCGACGAACCATAGGTTGCCATCGGGCCCGACGGTCAGTCCCTGGGGGTAGCTGCCCGCCGGCAGCGAAAACTGAATCAGCTGTCCACCGCTGGTGTTAATATGGCCAACTTTTCCCGCAAACTGATCCGTGAACCATATGTTTCCGTCCGGCCCGCTTGCAATCCCAACGAGTGATTGAGCTCCGGTGATCGGGAATTCGGTGATAGTACCACCGGTCGTTATGCGACCGATTTTCTCACCCGTGAACTCAGTAAACCAAAGGTTATGATCCGGACCCACCACCACCAGATTCGGCTCCGCTTGCCGTCCCGGTGGAACTAGGAAATTCGTACTGCCCAAGGCAAGCGTTGTAAAACTCAATAGCGCAGCCGTAACAGCAGTGATCGACACAAAGAACAAGCGGGGCAGCGGCGAGGGCATGGCTCTATCTCCAGCGAGAAGATATTTCCTCCTGTGATGGAGGATCAGTTATTTGGTCGGGCCTTTCAGCAGTGAACATGTTTCAAATTGAACCGGACGGTAGGTTAGCGAAAAATGCAAAACGTTCCATAAGGTCATTTTCAAACGGCGCCATTTTGCTCTGAGAAGGCGCTATTGTCAAGGCATTTCACCAAATCTGAACGAACAGACGTGAGCAGCGTTATCAACGACTGGAAGGAAAACGAGACCGAGCCTTGCTCGCATTGCTACTCGCGTGGAAGGCATGAAGAGTTTTTTCCGAGTGCGTGCTGACGTGCAAACTGAGATTCTCGCACAACGGGACGGCGCCAAATGCGATTATTTGCGGCACAGGCAGCGTGGCCGCGACTGATGGAACGGTCACAATGTCATTTTCATAACGGAACCACGCCTGCGATTTTCGCCGCCAACAATACCCATGCCGCAGACGCAATCCTATGGGCCACTGGCGTTAGCAGTTCTTTTGCTGAATGTGACATAACCTGACACTGCTCGCGGACTTTGGCAATG
Source organism: Candidatus Sulfotelmatobacter sp. (assembly GCA_049585895.1). Classification (GTDB taxonomy): domain Bacteria; phylum Acidobacteriota; class Terriglobia; order Terriglobales; family Acidobacteriaceae; genus Sulfotelmatobacter. Next base: position 4,032 of record JBAVAV010000616.1, read on the forward strand.
GGATCCGGTGCGGGCATTGTGAACTTTTCGCCGGGATGCGAGGTCATGGCTCGCAAGCACTGCTCAGATGCAGGCCAACATCATACTCTTACGGAGTCAGGCCGTCGGCGAACATGTCCTCCCTCACGGCGCCGGGGTTGCGCGAATCGGTCCATGAGAAATGGAAGGTTCCCGCCGGGTCCACCCAGGCTCCCGCATAGTCGCCATACTGATTGCCGTCTGCGTGGGCAACCGTTTCGTCTGACTGGACGGTGGTAATCCGCTTGTTGTTGCTCCAGGTGACACCGCCGTCAAAGGAAAGTGCGAAGTACCGATCCGTCTTCTTGTTGGTGGTGTCGCGACGCGTATCGTAAAACGACACGCCCACCTTTCCGGTCGATGAGACCGAGATCTGCTGATGGAAGTGATAGGCATGCGTGGGATCATTGTTGACCTTGGCTTCAGCCGACCAAGTCGTGCCGCCGTCATCTGAGAAGCGGACGTAGATATTGGTGTTCGATCCCGCTGTGTCCTTGTCTAGATAGCAGACATACAACCGTCCGGCGTGGGTTCCGGTCTGGTCGACCGCAGTTATCGGAAAGGGGACAATACCGCGGATGTTCTGGGGCGGAATGGTAACAAAGAACGAGGTCGTGTTAAGGCGGAAGTTCGTAACCACGTGAGCCGTGCCGAAGGTTGCGCCGCCATCGCTCGACTTTGCCGACCAGATTTTCTTCCCGCTGTAGTCTTCCCAGGAAGCATACACCGAACCGTCCGGCCCAGTGGCCACGTTCACACCAATGGTCGGATTACCCCCGGCCACCCGCGCGCTGCGATGCCAGTTGCTGAAGCCATCGCGAGAGTACAGCACATACGGTGCATTACCGGTTCCGTTATCGTCGTAGCCAATGTAGACGCTGCCGAAGAAGGGACTGGTGGATGAGTTATCCACTGACACCATATCGCGGTCGGGAGAACTCCCGGCCAGCGGCTTGAGCACCGTCTCCACCCAAGTGGTTGTACCCGATTTGCGGTAGGCAATCCGCTGATCCGAGCATTCATAGGAAACAAACGCGTCGCCATTAGCATTGAAGCCCAGCCAGGTGTCGTAACAGAAACCGCTAGCGGGAGAAACGTAAGTACTGGCGAACGTGACACCGCCGTCCAGGGACTCATAAACCGACGCCGCCGCTCCCGAAGACGCATGCAGGTCGTTCACGCTGGTGAGAACGTCCATGACGTTGGTGGGGTTCACAGCCACGCTGGTCTCACTCTGCGCGCCCGCCTCGTTGGTCACGTTGACGTTTGGTCCAAGAGTCGTAGAAAGGATATCTGGGGCATCTGCCGCCACAAACGTATGCCTCGCCGGGACAGTATTAAAATTCCTCGTTTGGGCGCTGACGACTGGGAGCGTAACGCCTACGAATAATATACCGGCCACCGTCGTGGTAGCGGTTCTTAGCAGTCGAGCCGAAACTGTGTTCATGGATTACCCCTTAATGGGACAAGACTTTCAGAAGTGAGGCGATTGGTAGAGACGGACGCAGGGCTGGGAAGTCCCCACAGCGCGCGCCAGTGATGTAAACAGCAAACTATACGGTCGGATCAGCAACTGGTCAAGATGCAAGGTCTTGCATATCCTGCGGCGACCGCCCTGTCCACCGCGCAAGCTTCGCCGTACTCAGGCGCCTGGGTAGCTCCCTTGATCCCGAGAAGCGTACCGCATTAGGCTCCTCTCCGAATGATGTGATCTGGGTGCCGCAGTTAGGGGCTGCATAATCAGAGGCCCACGAGGTCGCAGTCATTTGAGCCCTCGTTAGAACCCCGGTGCCGGAGGCACGCCCGTCGGATTATTGGTTGAGCAGAATCGGGGGGATTCGACGCTTGACGGGCAACCTGTGGCGCAACGGGAGGTCGGGCGGCTTCTGTACACTGCAAGCCCCTGCATGGAACCGCCTAGGGCAGCCCGTTGCACTGTTTGTTTTGACAGGACGCTCAGCGGCTTGGGCGCCTTTGAGTCAACTGCTGTAACATCGCTACTGCACTCAGTTCGAGATCCGAACCACTTTCCCGTGCAGGCTGCCCTAAGACTCCATTCATCGCTCCGAAACGGAAATCTCGGATTCTTTTGACAGGACTTCTGGCCGAGTTTCCGACAGGTGATCGCATTGCATTCGCCTAAGGTCCCACTGGAAACCGGACTGCAAATATGCCTTCCGGAGAAAAGCCTCGACAGTACCCCATCCGGTGCCGGGCAGTCCGTTCTCTGCAGTCCGGTTCGTCGGGGACTATTCGCGAAATGCGGGCATTGTTCGCATACTTCGGCGCCGAGCGGGCGGGATTTCCATGCAGTTCAGACTGCGTGGCGGAGAGGCAGGGATTCGAACCCTCGGTACAGGTGGTAGCCCGTACAACGGTTTAGCAATTGTCTGCTCTCCTGCGTTGGCCTGCAATCCCAACAACTTAGCGCACTCGCGCACCAAAACTCACCTAGTGTTTCCTTAGTAGTCATTTTGAGGACACTAAGAGGGACAGTGAATTTCCACGGGCCGTGTGGCTACGCCATAGAGTCGAGTAAATGTTGCCGCAGGTAATCTCATCGGGGAACACTCCTGAACGCGGTGCCGCGCGAGAATCGCCACGCCGTTCCAGTAGCGCTCCCCTTGCCAGATTGTTTCGTAACCGAGAGCCCGAAAGGGCATTCACGGGAAAGGCTTCCTGCTCTGCCTTTAGCTCTTGGAGACTCACCACGTCCGGTTCAGCTTTCGCTAACCAAGCCAAGAGGTTGTCGAGCCGCTTATTGATGTTGTTAATATTGAAGGTGGCCACTCTCACCAAGCCCCTTCCCGTGGTTCATCTTCTCTGCCACGTGGCTTCTAGCTGCGACGAAGGCTTCGATATCCACCCGGCGAGTCGTTGCACAAAGCCCTGCAAGCCCTACGAATAGATCCCAGGCGCTTCATGTCCGAGCTTCTGCACGTACTCAACGTACGACCCGGGATAAACAGTGGGATGGCGGTCCGTGCCGCTTTCGCCCCCCAGTTCCAGCACACGTGAGCCTAGACCCCGAAGAAACATGCGGTCATGCGATACGAAGATCATGGTGCCTTCAAAATCTTTCAGGGCGTCCACCAGCATTTCCTTGGTCGCAAGATCCAGGTGATTGGTAGGTTCGTCGAGCACCAGGAAGTTCGGCGGGTTGTAGAGCATGCGCGCTATTGCCAGCCGCGATTTTTCTCCGCCGGAGAGTGTGCGGATCTTCTTATCTACGTCTTCGCCGGAGAACTGGAATGCTCCCGCCAGGTTCCGCAACGACCCGAGACCGTCCTGGGGAAAATCCTGTTGCAACTGTTCGATGACGGTGAGATCAGGATTGAGCACGTCCAGGGATTGTTGCGCAAAGTAGCCCATATACAGGCTGGCGCCGAGCCGCACGCTTCCGGCATCTGGAGCACTGGCCCCGGCAATCATCTTGAGCAGCGTGGTCTTGCCCGCGCCGTTTCTCCCCATGACGGCCCAGCGTTCTCCGCGGCGGATGGTGAGATTGAGCCCTTCATAAAGCACACGCGGGCCATAACTCTTGTGCAGATTCTCGAGCACGGCCACCTGTTCGCCGGATCGCGGAGGAACGCGAAAGTCGAATTTTACGACCTGCCGTTTTTTTGGCAGTTCGATCTTCTCGATCTTGTCCAAGGCCTTTATCCGGCTCTGCACCTGGGCCGCTTTGGCCGCGTGTGTCCTGAAACGATCAATGAAGCGCTGTTCTTTGGCAAGCATGGACTGCTGCCGGGCAAATGCGGCCTGCTGGTTGCTCTCTCGCGCCGCCCTTTCCCGCTCGTAGAAGTCGTAGTCACCCGAGTACGTGATGATTTCGCCGCCATCAATCTCTGCAATCTTTGAGACCAGGCGATTCATGAACTCGCGGTCGTGCGAAGTCATGAGCAGCGCGCCAGGAAATGACTTGAGAAACTGCTCCAGCCAGATGATGGATTCGATGTCGAGGTGGTTCGTCGGTTCGTCCATCAGCAA
>JBAVAV010000617.1:0-2199 GCA_049585895.1 Candidatus Sulfotelmatobacter sp.
ATGAACTTCTCGCCGAGCAACTCGCGCCACGGAGAAACAAAACCGACCGCGGCAATAATCAAGGTGTAAAAGAGAATTCCTGCGAAGATGGCGATCCAGATCGCGCGAAAAAAGCCGCGCGCGCGGAAGTCAGGGCTGGCCTCTTCCGCCGCTTTGCCTACGGATTCGAATCCGGTCATGAAATAGGGAACGATTTGCATGACCAAGAGAATGGAAACGAACGGAGCATGCGTGAACAGCGGCGGAAAATTACGCGGCGATCCCCGGCTGGCTCCCACGGCCACGAACACGACAAAGAGGCCGAGCGTGCCAAAGCTGGTCCAATTCTGAAAGATGGCGCTGAGGCGGATGCCACGGTAGTTGAGCACTGTAAGAAGCGCGGTGAGGGCCAGCCCGATCACGAGGTGCGGAAAATACACAGGGCGGCCGGCAATACGGTAGAGTTCTGGGGAATCGAGCGCGGGAAAAATGTATCCGGCAATGCGGCCGACGGCTACGGCTTCCCAGGGGCAGACGATGAAATACGCGAGCATCATCATCCAGCCGGTAGCGAAGCTCACGGGTCGAGAAAAAGCCGCCGAGGTATAAGCGATCTCGCCGGCAGCATCGGGCATGGCCACGATCAGCCTGCCGTAAACCCATCCAATGGGCAGCAACGCTGCCCCGCCGATGGCAAAGCCCAGCAGCGCGCCCAGAGCGCCTCCGCGCGAGAGCCAATCGTCCATCACCACCAGCCAGCCGACTCCGACCATGGCGCCCCAGCCCAGCGTGAAGTAGTCGGTGATGCGCAGCTTGCGGGCGAGAGTGTTCACGGGTTGGGTGGAAATACCTTTGGTGGCGTTCGAGAAGTGGCGCGAATTATAAAACATTTGTTGGGCCTGGCGGCGCACGTGCTTCTTCGCGCCCGATGCCGCGCAGAATGGGCTTTTCGCGTGGTAGTATCGAAGCCGACCTCGCATGACACTGCAGCATGTGGACATTGTGTTTCAGCTGATCGTGTTTCTGTTCGCGATCAGCTTTCACGAGTCGGCGCACGCCTGGATGGCGAACCGCTGCGGCGATCCCACCGCGCGCATGCTGGGACGGATTTCGTTGAACCCCATCAAGCATATCGATCTTTTTGGGACGGTCATCCTGCCGCTGCTCGCGCTGGTGGCTCACGTCCCGGTGCTGGGATGGGCCAAGCCCACGCCGGTGGATCCGCGGAATTTCCGCAGGCCGGTTCGCGACGATATTCTTACCGCGGTCGTTGGACCAATCAGCAATTTTGTGGTCGCTGCCGGGGCCCTGGGGATTCTCGTTGCCATAGCCCTGGCCTCGCGACTGGGCGCAGGCGTCATTAACACAATTCTCTATAACTATCCGAATCACCTGGAAATCGTGGCGGCTCAAACCGATTCCTGGGTGATGCCGTTCAGCTTGCTGGCGTATGAACTCATGGTGATCAACATCATCCTGGGAGTGTTTAACCTGATTCCCGTGCCCCCGCTGGACGGAAGCCACGTGCTGCGGCATTTCTTGCCGGCGCCTATGCTGAAGATCTATGACACGGTCGGATGGATGTGCCTTCTAGCTTTGGTGTATTTCGGAGGCGGAATTCTGTGGCGGCTGATCACACCGGTGCTGGGAGTTTTCGATTCTGGTTTGTTTGCAGTGATCCGGTCGCGTTAAGAGTAAATGACATCTTCAGCCCTATCACGTAAGCGCGTGCTCAGCGGCATGCGCTCCACCGGGCGGTTGCACCTGGGCAACTATGTGGGCGCGCTCGACAACTGGGTGCGCATGCAGGATGAGTACGAATGCTTCTTCGAAATCGCCGACTGGCACGCGCTTACGACTGATTACGCCGACACATCGCGCGTCAAAGAAAATTCGCTGGAAGTGGCGCTCGACTGGCTGGCGGCGGGGCTTGATCCGGCGAAGTCGGTGATCTTTATTCAGTCGCACGTGCCGGCGCATGCGGAATTGCATCTGTTGTTTTCTATGATCACGCCGCTGGGTTGGCTGGAGCGCGTCCCGACCTACAAGGAGCAGCGCGAGAATATCCTGGACAAAGATCTGGGGACGTATGGATTTCTAGGATATCCCGTGCTGCAAGCGGCGGATATTCTGATCTACAAGGCTGACGTGGTGCCGGTCGGCGAAGATCAGGTTGCTCACGTGGAGCTGACGCGGGAGATTGAGCGGCGGTTCAACAGC
>JBAVAV010000618.1:0-5216 GCA_049585895.1 Candidatus Sulfotelmatobacter sp.
CTGAGATTGCAGGCTCATCTCTTTCACCAGGTCGGTGAAGCGGCCGATATTTGTCTCATCGAGCGGGGCATCGACTTCGTCCAGGATGCAGAACGGGCTGGGCGTGTATTGGAAGATGCCGACCAGCAGGGCGAGCGCGGTCAGCGCCTTTTCGCCTCCCGAGAGCAGCAACACGCTCTGCAGGCGCTTGCCCGGAGGCGAAGCCACCACGTCGATGCCGCTTTCGGCGCTGTTCTCTTCGTCGGTCAGCTTCATGAAGGCGTGGCCGCCGCCGAACAACTTCTTGAATGTGCCCTGGAAGTTTTCGTTGATCTTGTGGAAAGCCTCTTCGAACTTCTGCCGCGAAAGCAGGTCAATTTCCTTGATCGTGGCCATCGTGTTCTCGATGGACGAGATCAGGTCTTTGCGCTGAACATCGAGGAAGCTGTGCCGCTCGGCAATCTCTTTGTACTCCTCGAGCGCCATCATGTTTACCGGGCCCATGGCCTCGAGTCTGGCGCGCATCTCGCGGTGGGCCTGATCTTCGGCGGCGAGTTGCTCGCCGCTGATGATCGACAGAGTAGCATTGGTCATCAACTGTTCGCGTTCCACTCCCAGTTCGTTCAGGCAGGTCTCGCCCATGTACTGGGCGTCAGCCTGCAACTTGGCTGCAGTGGCAGACAAATCGCCTTTGCGGTCGCGGGCCTGGTCGAGCAGTTGGCGGGCATCGTGGAGGAGGCCGTCGATTTCCGCCAGCCTGGCGCGCACCTGCTCGGTTTCAAACTGCAGCAGACCTTCGCGCGCCTGGCCGGCGTTGCGCTCGGCTTCGAAGTCGGCGGCTTGCTGCTGGAGTTGCAGATTTTCGGCTTCGCGCTGCAGCTTCTCGGCAGCCGCACCTTCAATCTGTGAGGTGAGAGCGTAGACGCGCTCGCCCATTTCGTGGAAGAGGGAATCGATGCGTTCCAGCACGGCCGCGGCCGAGCGGTGACGCTCTTCCAACGTGGCGACCCGCGCCATCCTTTGCGAGCTGATCTGAGCCGCTTCTTCACGGTGCTGCCGCAGCGTGGCCAGCGATTCCTGCGCCACGGCCATCTGCCGCTCCAGTGCCTCGCGCTTTAGGTCGATCACGGCGATTTCCGATTGCAAGGCGGCCACGATGCTCTCCTGATCGGACCGCTCGGCCGCCAGGCGCTGCAATTCGAGCTGCGAGACGTTCAGCCGCTCGCTGACGCGGGCCATGTCCGAATCGAGTTGCTGCAGCATGTGGCTGGAAGTCATGGCCTGGTGGTCGGCCTCACGGCGTTCGCCGTCCAGGCGGTCGAGCAGAGAAGTGAGGTCTTTGAGTTCGTGGCCGAGGGTGAGCACACGCATTTCTTCGTCGCGCAGGGCGCGCTCGAGGTCTTCGAGCTGGCGCACAACTTCGCGCAGCTCGCGCTTCATCGAAAGCGGGCCTTCGGCACGCTGCTTGCCTCCGGTCACGGTGACGTTGTGGAAGCACTCACCTGCCTGCGAAAGAAAAAATGCATCAGGGTTTTCGAGCGCCAAACCGCGCGCGGCGGCGCTTTCGGGGACAATATATCCATCGCGTAGCTTGGGTAGGATCACTTCTAGCGACTTGCCGAAGCCGTTGAGCACGCGAATCGTGTTTTTGAGCGGGAGAATCGACGCAGCGGGCGGCGCGCAGTGCGCGGCTTCGTCCAGCACGAAAGAAAACTTCGCCTGCGAGTCCTCCGGATGCACGAGAAAAGTGGCGCGGCCATCGACGTCGCTGCGCAGCACGCGCAGACCTTCGTCGGCCGCGTCCCAGGACTTGACGACGATGTAGTTGAGTTCGTCGCGCAGGAAGTCCTCAACCACTCGCTCGTAGCGAGGCTCGACCTCGAGGAAATCGGCCAGCACGCCGACTGGCGCCAGGCCGCCTTGCATCATGCCTGACTGAAACAGTCGCCGCACGGATTCAGTGGAGTAGCCATGCTCGGCAATTACGGATTCCAGAGAACCTTTGCGGCCGATGTACGTAGCAAACTCGGCTCGCAGCAGGTCGAGACGGGCTTTGCCTTTGGTTTCATCGAGGCGCTTGGATTCGATCAAGCGGCGAAGCTGAGCGATCTCTTCCGCGATGCCGCTCACGCGCTGGGAGACGGATTCAAATTCCAGGGCGAGCTGACCGCGCTGGCCGCCGAAAGCTTCTACCTGAACGCTGGCGTTAGTGACTTCAGCTTCCAGTCGCCGCGCTTCGCGGTCAGCGCCGGCCAGCCGCTCTTCGGCTTGGGCAAGCTGATTGCGCAGCCGCGAGGCAGAAGAAACAGTATCGAAAATGGCGAAGCGAGACTCTTCCTGCTGGCGTTCGATCTCGGCAAGGCCGGTGACCGCGGCGGCAGCTTCTTGTTGGCAGAGCGCGAGATCGTTTTGCGCCCCAGCCAAGTCGGCGGCGGCCGATTCCAATACTTGTCGGTTCGAATCGCGCTCGCTTTCCAGCGCGGTTTGCCGGTGCCGAGCTTGCGCGAGTTCAGCTTCTGCCGAGGCGGAGCGGACCATCAACTCCGCACAGCGTTCTTCGTTGTTGCGGCGCCGGGCATGGGCGCGATCGATTTCGAGCGTGATCTGGCTGAGGCGCTCGCGGTTCTCGCGCAATTCTGACTCGATGGCATAACCGCGCTGGGTGCGCTCGCCGTGCTCGGCTTCAAGCTGCTGCACAGCTTCGCTGCGGTGCTGCATTTCCTCGGCTAGCGCGTTGAGTTGGCCATCGATCTCGGCGCTTTCCTGCTCGATGGCGGCGAACTTGCTGGCCAAGACCACGCGTAACTTGGCGCGCATCTCATCACGAAGCTTGACGTAGCGCTCGGCCTTGGCGGCCTGGCGCCTCAGCGAATTCATCTGACGCGTGACTTCTTCGAAAATGTCGTTAATGCGGTTGAGGTTCAGTTTGGCATCTTCGAGGCGCGCCTCGGCCAGCCGCTTCTTGGTTTTGAACTTGGTGATGCCGGCGGCCTCTTCGAGAATTGCCCGGCGGTCGGTGGGACGGCTGCTGAGGATCTGGCCGATGCGGCCTTGCTCGATGAGGGCGTAGGACTCCGGCCCCAGACCGGTACCCATGAAGAGTTCCTGAATATCGCGCAGGCGGCAGAGCTTGCCGTTGAGCAGATATTCGCTGTCGCCCGAGCGGAACAGGCGGCGCGTCACTACGATTTCGCCCTGGCGGAATTGTTGCTGGTTGAACTTGCGGCGGCGAATCTTCAGCACGACGTGCGGGCCATGAGTTCCAGCGGAAGTCGGCGCAGTGATGATGTGGATCGGCAGCGCGAAGACGGGCTCATCATCGGGGAAGGCCACAGCCAGGGTGTTCACTTTTGAGCGTGGAATCTCGATTTCTTCCGTCCTGCCGGGTTGCGCGTCTTCTACGGCGCGCTCGGTCTCTTCGGCGGCGCGAGCGCGCATGGAAGCTTCGTCCCAGTTGTCGACGATGCGCCCATCGGCTGCCGCATCTTCGGGCATGTCGTCCTGAATCTCAATTTCGGTGGGCGCTGTGACTTCGGCTCCGGGATAGACCTCGGGATCGATCAACGTCAGCGACACTTCGGCCATGCCAGTGGGCTTACGGTCATGCGTGCCGGCGAAGATGACGTCCTCCATGCGCGCGCCGCGCAGGGTCTTGGCCGACTGCTCGCCCAGCACCCAGGAGATGGCGTCGGCAATGTTGGACTTGCCGCAGCCGTTCGGTCCGATGATGGCTGCGATTCCGTCACCTTGAAACTTGACGTCAGTGCGGTCGCAGAAAGACTTAAACCCGAGAATCTGAAGCCTTTTCAGTTTGAGCAACGCTTACTCCTTGAAGAACAGTGGCCAGTTCCGTTGGTTTTGCTTGTGCCCGCCGACGGCAGCCTCGACAAGCTATTTACCAATCGGATTCCTCCGCCGCGAAAACGATGGCCCGGCAAGCGATGCCGGACTAACACTCGGCCCCTGGGCTGGATAGGGCACACACAAATTTAAGCTACTGTAACGGCGAAATCGGGGCCGGGTCAAGCAATATAACACTATATATTGTATGGCCTTACGTCCGACCGCCCTAGGTTGCACAGACGTTGCGACACGTATTTTAGTTTACAGGCGAGAAAAGGACGAGGTGAGAGAACCGCGAGAGCAGAATCATGCTATCGCAATTGGGATGAGGAAACAACGGGGTCGCGTTTTCGCTGACTACTTCGCGGTGGAATAGCGGGCGACGCTACCTGCTTTCGTCGCCACTCAGGCCCCCGAAGTTCACGGTTTACATCTCTCCCAGCTTTTCGAAAAACAGGCAGATGGTTTCGATCCCATGATGGAAGTTGGGGATGTGGAACTTTTCGTTGGGGGCATGGAGGTTGTCGTCGGGAAGGCCGAAGCCCATCATCACGCTGGGAATTTTCAAGACGTCCTGGAAGTCGGTGACGATGGGGATCGATCCGCCACTGCGGATGAAGACGGTTTGTCTCTTGAACGTGTCCTGCAGAGCTTCCGTGGCGGCTTTGATGTAGGGATTGTCGGTTCCGACCACGCATGCCGGGCCTTTGCTGTGAACTTTGATCTTCGTGTCGATGCCCTTGGGCGTGAGCTTTTTCACGAAGTTCGTGAATCTCTTCAGGATGTCGTCGGGATCCTGGTTGGGCACCAGACGCATGGAAACTTTCGCTGCGGCTTTGGCGGGGATCACAGTCTTCGCGCCAGGGGCTGTAAATCCTCCGGGCATGCCGTGGACTTCGAGCGTGGGGCGGGCCCAGGTGCGGTAAAGAACCGAATATCCCGGCTCTCCGGTGAGCACTTTCGATCCGACTTCCGTCTTGCGATAGTGCTCCTCGTTGAAGGGCAGACGCTTCCAGGCCTTGAGTTCGTCTTTGCTGGGAGCTTTCACGTTCTTGTAAAAGCCGGGGATCAGAACGTGACCCTTCGCATCCTTCAACTTGCTGATGATCTCGATGAGAGCAAAGAAGGGATTGGGCGCCGCGCATCCGTAAACACCAGAGTGCAGATCGGTCATGGCGCCGACAGCTTCGATTTCGGTGTAGACCAAGCCGCGCAGGCCGACGCACAGCGTGGGTAGATCGGGCGCGAAGAGTTCGGTGTCGCAGACCAGGGCGAAATCCGCTTTCAGCCTGGTTTTCTGCTTGCGGACATATTCGGCGATGGACTCGCCTCCGACTTCTTCTTCGCCTTCCAGAATGACTTTGACGTTGATGGGCAATGTGCCGTTCCCAGAC
>JBAVAV010000619.1:0-4504 GCA_049585895.1 Candidatus Sulfotelmatobacter sp.
GTCCACGCCATCCTGCTTGCGTTCATTGAAGCTGATGTCGACGTGCGATTCGGGCGCCAATTCATCCCGATCTTTGAAGCCGCCTTTAAAATCCATGTCGTAGGCGCCGCGGTCTTCTGCGGTCCATGCTGCGCCGAACTTATGCGGGAACTTGGCTTCTTCCATCTGATCGAGGAAATCGAGATCGCGGAACACACGCATCGCCGACGGTACCAGGGACTCGCCGACGTGCGGACGCGGGAACAACTCCCGCTCGAAAACCACGCAATTCACGCCCGCCTTGGCCAGGTAACTGCCCATGGACGAACCAGCGGGGCCTCCGCCAATGATGGCAACGTCAAAATCCGGCTTCGTGAGAACCAATGTACTGCTCCTCTCAGTTTGTCCAATAGATATATGGATGTGGCACGAAAATTTCGGTCGTTATTCGGTCGTTAGGGGATGGGACCAGCTGCTCTCTGCGGTTACCGTACACTATGAACCCTAAAGTTGGGGCGTGTCAAGAGACCTTCGTCCCTACCCATGCCTTCGGGTTCGGAACTTAGGTAACTTACCAAATAATCGACGGCGAAACTCGTTCCAGCCCGCCCGGGCGCCTTAGGGTACTAACTCTCGCCAACCCAAAGCTGACCATGGTCTCTGTTGAGGGGGAAACCGCTGACGAAAAGCATCGTAACACGATATAAATTACGATGCAAGAGGTTTTTCTTACCCGCGCGGTTACTACCAGCCAGATTACTGCCAGCCAAAGTTCTGCGCCGCGAGTTCGCCCACTGCGCGCCCGATTTCGAGCGAGGCGGTAGCCGCGGGCGAGGGCACATTCAGCACATGAAGCATCTTGCCCGACCTCAGAAAGTAGAAGTCATCCATTAGAGTGCCGTCGCGTCTAAGCGCCTGGGCGCGCACGCCGGAAACACCCGGCGTCAAGTCCGCTTCGCACACCTCGGGCACAAGCCGCTGCAGGGCACGTACAAAGGCCCGCTTGGAAAAAGAACGGTAGAATTCGCCGATCCCGTAGCGCCATTGCTTTGCCGCCAGCCGCCAGAAGCCGGGAAACGCCAATGATGAGGCCAAGTCGCGCGGGTTAAAGTCGGTTCGCCGGTAGCCCTCGCGGCCAAAGGCCAGAACTGCGTTCGGTCCGGCATCTACTGTACCGCCAATGCCCCTAGTGAAGTGAACGCCGAGAAAGGGAAACTGCGGATCGGGCACGGGATAAATCAGCGCCCGCACCAGGGATGAGCGTTCGGGAATGAGATCGTAGTATTCGCCGCGAAAGGGAACGATAATGATGTTCGTTTTTCCGCCGGCCATGCGGCTGACGCGGTCGCTGAACAGTCCGGCGCAGTTGATGAGATGAGAGGCGGCAAAGGGTCCGCGCCCGGTTTCGACCACAATCTCATCGGCGTTTGCGCGAAGGCCGGTGACTTCCGCCGAGGTCAGAATCGTTCCCCCTTGCGCCCTGATCAACTCGGCGTACTTCTCACAGACAGCGCCAAATTCCGTGACGCCGGTTGACGGCACTACCAGTGCGCGCAGGCCGCTGGCGTGCGGTTCGATTTCGCGGAGTTCCTCGCTTCCGATTACACGCAGACCCGCAAGGCCGTTGGCCTCGCCTCGCCGCAGCAATTCCTCCAGCCGGGGAAATTCTTCTTCGCGCGTGGCGACAATGACCTTGCCGCAAATCCTGTGCGGGATGCCCTGGTCGCCGCAGAACGCAATCATGGCGCGCGCGCCTTCGACGCACAGCTTCGCCTTTAGCGAACCGGGTTTGTAATATATGCCGGAGTGAATCACGCCGCTGTTGTGGCTGCTCTGGTGACGGCCTACGCGACTTTCCTTCTCCAGTAGCAGCAAACGCTGCCGCGGCCAGCGCCGCGTAATCTCCAGCGCCACGGCAAGGCCGACAATGCCCCCACCGATTACAACCACTTGATAACGGGAATCGGTCATGATCTCCGACTGCGGTTTCGATCCATAGCGTAGCCTCTTATTACGCCTTGGAGCCAACCTCCATCAAGCGCTTGGTCATCAGGACGAGCCCGAGAATCTGCGTCCACTCCGAAACGATGTTGCCGACCACCTGGCCCCACTTGCTGGTAGGGTCCATCGCCCTAAATGCCACCACCCAGGCGATTCCCGTGACTAGAAGAAACAAGGTGAGAGAGTGCTCGCGCAGAAATTCCACCACTGCCGACCGCACTTTGCCCTTGGGTTGCTTGCTCGCGCGCGAGCCCTTCTCATACAGGCGCTTGGTCATGACCACAGTCACCAGGACTCCGGTCCAGTCCGCGATGGCATTTCCAAAGAATGATCCGATATGAGTGTTTGGGTTAGCCCGGCCGTAGAGTGCGATCAATGTGAGCACCACGCCCAACGCCGCCAAACTGAGTGAGTGTCTATAGAGGAGTTGTTTTGTACTCCGGCTGCGCTTCATGCAACTACTGTACTATTGCACGATTAGCGTGACCCCGGAACCTTGAGGTTGACTGAGGCTCACGGGGGTGCCCGTCACGGTAATGGTGTAAGTTCCTGAAGTTAAGCGTTGCTGCGACGCGCCGCCGTTGCTGCCGCTTCCGCACGAAAGTAGAAACAGTAACAGTGCGAGCACGAATCCCAACGGCAACCCGCGGCGGCGGCGCGACCTGCTGCCCAGCATCACGATTCCCGGCACCGCCAGCCCAAGCGCGAACGCCCACGCACTTTCTTTTCCGGCGGTAGCCGCCATACCACCGGCCTGCGACTGCACAGTCATGAGCACGTTGCCGCTAGCCGTTGTCGCCGGGTTCGGCGAGAACGTGCATGATCCCGAAAACACAGGGGCGATGCTGCACTGCAGCGTGATCGACCCGTTATACGCGGAGCCCACCGGCAGCACGCTGAAGTTGTAACTGGCAGACCCTCCCGCGCTGATGGTCGCGCTGCCCGGCGAGAAATTCCCCAGGATATAGTCCTGAGCGACCGTCAATTGGATGGGGAAGGTGTTCGACGGCGCACCGCTTATGTCAGCAGTGTTGATGTCGACGTTGTAGGTTCCGGGACTGGCGTTGGTAGGAACGTTGATGGTAGCGGTCAAATTCGCCGTCCCCCCGCTCGCAAGGGTAACTGCATTTGGCGACACCGAACACTGCGTCCCCGGCAATGCGCTGGCGTCGCAGGTGGCGTTGATATCGCCGCTATAGCCGTTTACCGAGGTTAGCTTCAACGGAGGCGATGAAGTCACTTGCCCGCCGGGCGCGACAGAAAGCGTCTGCGGACCTGTAACCGTGTATCCGCCCACGGGATTGGTACTGACCGAAAGGGTGAATGAGGCCGCTGCCGGCGCCGTTGCTCCGGCGCTGGTGGCTTGCAGCGTGACCGTGTAGTTGCCGGCCGCTGCGCTCGCCGGCACACTCACGCTTGCCGTCATAGGCGCGGGATACGGAGGATTAACGGTTTGTCCCGGCGTGAAGTTGCAACGCGCGTCCGCGAGGTCTGGGTTGAAGACGCAAGCTAGCGTCACACTCTGGCTGAACAAGCCCTGCGCCTGAACCTGAAAACCAACTGGCGGCGAGATCGTTCCCGGGGGCGTGGTCACGGAGATTGGCGACGGCGTGGTTAAATCGAAGTTCACCACGTGCAGGGTCAGGTTCGCCACGTTTACGGGAGTCCCGCCGAATCCGGTTCCCTGCACGCCGAAGAAAAAATCGCCGAACACGCTGCCGGCGCTGCCGATGAAAACAGTGAATGGAGCACCGTCGGCGGTCGGCGTCAAACTCACAGGAACGGGCGTACAACCGTTCGGAGGACTTGTCGTCCCTGCCACGCAGGTCAGCGCAACCGAATTGTTATATCCCCCCTCCGATATAAGCGCGCCGTGGAAAATCACGGGCTGCCCAACCAATACCGTCTGGGTCGCATCGGAAACCGCGATTTCGAAGCCAGGTACAAGGTATGCCTGCCATACTCCCCGGCCATAGGTGGAGGCGCGCAAAATCTTCTGCCCGCCGGAATTGAAGAGGGCGAGGGCCGTGACAGCCACGTTGGGAAGAAATCCGGCCTGCCCGCTGCTCGGGCCGACTTCGCCCCAAACTGGACTCGCCGTGCTGCTTTGAAAAACGCCGACATCCGTCCCCACATAAACCACTTGCGCGACGGGATCGACCACCACCGCATTGACCGGAGAATCGGGCAGAGCGCTCGTGAAACTTCCGGTGAAGTCGGCCCACGTGGCTCCGGCATTAGTCGTTTGCCAGACGTGCCCCGGCCCGCCGGTAAAGCCCATTACTGTGACGTACGCAGTGTTGCCGGTCGAATCTGAAGTGTCGATCGCGACGGCCGAAATCGGAAACTCGCTGGGATTAATGTTTCCGCCCGGACCATTATTGGTGACGCTGACAAACGTTGAGGTGTTGCCGGAGGCGGCCGCCGCGTCGGTGGTCACCCAAACGTTTCCTCCCGCCGGCGACTCCAGGGACCCGTCGATCGGCCCCAGCCCATCCGTGGTCGCATAGATCACTTGCGAGCC
>JBAVAV010000620.1:0-2483 GCA_049585895.1 Candidatus Sulfotelmatobacter sp.
GTGACAGACGCGGAAGTAGCGGTGATGGTAGCTGTTCCTTGTCCGGAACTGGTGGCCAGACCATAGCTGCCCACACCGTTGCCGATGATCGCCACCGTCGCGTCCGACGAACTCCACGTCACCACCGAGGTCACATCCTGGTTATTGCCGTCGCTGTAGGTTCCCGTCGCCGTGTACTGCTGGCTGGTGCCCAGTGCAATTGTGGGTGTCTGCGGACTGATCGCAATCGAAACCAGCACCGCCGGATTGACCACCAGGGGCACAGCAGCGCTCACCCCTCCCGAACTGATCCCGATCGTCGTCGTCCCGGTCGCCAGCGTCGTCGCCAGCCCCGCCGTCCCCGCCGAGTTGCTGATCGTCGCCACCGTGGCCACCGTCGAACTCCAGTGTCCCGATTGCGTCACATCCTGCACCGTTCCATCCGTGAAGGTTCCCGTGGCCGTGAACGGCTGCGTCATGCCCAGAGGTATCGTCGTCGCTGGCGGATCGATCGCGATCGAGACCAGTACTGCTGCCGTCACCGTCAGAAGCGTCGACCCAGTCACGCTGCCCGAAGTGGCCGTGATCGTCGCCGTCCCGATCCCGGCGCTGCTGGCCAGCCCCGTGCTGTTGATCGTGGCGGTCTTAACCGTATCCGACGACCAGGTGGCCGTGCTGGTCAGATTCTGCATGCTGCCGTCGGTGAATGTCCCGGTGGCCGTGAACTGCTGCGTCGTCCCCAGCGCCAGCGCCGGAGCCGCCGGTGTGAGGGCCAGCGAGACCAGTGCGGCCGAGGTCACGCTGAGCGTGGTCGAACCGCTCACCCCTCCAACCCGGGCCGTGATCGTCGCCGTGCCTTGCACCACACTGCTGGCCACACCCTGGGAACCGGCCGCATTGCTGATCGTCGCTACCGCCGGCGTGTCGGAACTCCATTGCACCGTCCCGGTGATGTCTTGCATGCTGTTGTCGGTGTAGGTGCCGGTGGCCGTGAACTGCTGCGTCGTCCCTAGAGGAATCGTAGGAATCGCCGGCGTCACCGCAATGGAAACCAGAACTGCCGGACTTACCGTCAGAATCGTAGAACCCGTGATCGCTCCCGAACTGGCGGTTACACTGCTGCTGCCCAGGGCAACACCGGCGGCCAGCCCTTGTCCATTGACCGTGGCAATGCTGCCATCGCCCGTGCTCCAGGTCGCCGAGTTGCTCAGATCCAGCGTGCTGCCGTCGCTGTAAGTCCCTGTAGCCGCCAACTGCTGCGTCGTCCCCAGAGCAAACGATGGATTGGCGGGAGTTACTGCCATGGATACCAGCACCGGCTGTCCCACGCTGAGAGAGGCCGACGCGCTAATCAAGCCAGAAGTGGCCGTAATGGTGGCCGACCCGATGGCGGCTCCTGTGGCTAACCCGCTCGTGCCGATAGTAGCCACGGTCGTCAGAGACGAACTCCAGTTCACCGCACTGCTCAGGTTCTGCGTACTGCCATCGCTGTAAGTTCCCGTCGCCGTAAACTGCTGGCTCGTCCCTTTCGCAATCGAAGCACTCCCAGGAGTGATCGAAATCGAAGTTAAAACAGCGGGCGTCACCGTCAATGCCGCAGCGCCGTTGAAAGCACCTGTTGACGCCGCAATGGTGGTGGCTCCCTCGGCAATGCCAGTTGCCAGCCCGCCAGCGTTCACGGTTGCCACCGAGATTGCAAATGAAGTCCACTGAACCGTGCTGGTCAGATTCTGCATGCTTCCGTTACTGTAAGTTCCCGTTGCCGTAAACTGCTGGCTGTTGCCAGCCGCGATCGAGGCCGTCGAGGGTGTGACAGAAATCGAAGTCAAAACAGCGGGCGTCACCGTCAACGTGGCAGAACCGGTGATCGTTCCCGATTTGGCCTTAATGGTGGTTGTCCCTTGAGCCACGCCAGTTGCTAATCCCCCGCTACTTACAGTGGCCACCGCGGTAGCCGACGAAGTCCACTGGGCCGTGCTGGTCAGATTCTGCGTGCTGCCGTTGCTGTAGGTTCCCGTCGCCGCGAATTGCTGGCTGTTGCCGGCCGCAACCGAAGCACTGCCAGGGCTGACCGAGATGGATAGAAGCAGGGGTGCCGTCACCGCTACGCTCGCCGAGTTTGCAACCGCGCCCGAGCTGGCGCTGATATTGGCTGTCCCCATCGCAGCTCCCATTACCAGTCCGCCTGCAGTTACGGGCGCAATCGCCGGAAAATCAGAAGTCCAAGTAACGGAAGCAGTCACATCCTGCACGCTGCCGTCGGTGTAGGTTCCCATCGCCGTGAACTGCTGGCTCGTTCCGAGCGGGATGGAGGCACTCCCCGGTGAGATCGCAATCGAAACCAGCGCCGGGCCTCCGACGGTGAGGATGGTGGAAGAGGTGACAGACGCGGAAGTAGCGGTGATGGTAGCTGTTCCTTGTCCGGAACTGGTGGCCAGACCATAGCTGCCCACACCGTTGCCGATGATCGCCACCGTCGCGTCCGACGAACTCCACGTCACCAC
>JBAVAV010000621.1:0-3340 GCA_049585895.1 Candidatus Sulfotelmatobacter sp.
AGCGACGGCAGTTCGCGACATTCTAAGCGGCGGAGCCCATTTCGTACTGTACACGCCGCTTTCGGAAGAAAAGGCCAAAGCCGGCTTGCGCGCGGTCACTGCTCTCCTGAACCGGGAACGGCGCCGCGCGTTCCGCGTACCCGTGCAGGCCCCGGTTCAACTCACATTGCCCGACACCCACGGCATCGAAGGAATTCTCCTCGATCTGAGCGAAACCGGCATGGACGTGCTTACTGCAGAACCACAGGTTCCGGCCGCCTTGCTTCAGTTCCGCTTCCAGCTCCCCGACGGAAGCCTGGAGATTGAAGCTCGCGGGCAGGTGGCGTGGGCGAACTCGAACGGACAAACGGGAGTCCGGTTTCTCGATCTGCCCGAATCCACCCGAACCGAACTCAAGGCGTGGCTGCGAGCCGCTGCCGCTACCAACGGCGCCGGACCGGGCGAAACGGTTGCACACTGCAAACTCACAGACCTCAGCCTGGGCGGATGCTACATCGAGACCGATTCGCCCTTTCCTGAACTGGCTCTGGTGGATATCGGTCTGAAGACCGACGAGCTGGAAATCCACACCGAGGGACTGGTGCGCGTTGCGCATCCGAACCACGGTATGGGCGTGGAATTCCCTTCGCGCACCCCTCAGCAGCGGGCTCAGGTGGAGAATCTGATCAGCTTTCTGCGCAGCTCTCCCGAAACGATGCTGGAGTTGTATGTGTCTCCGCGGTCTCTTACCGCCGATCTGAAGGAGTTCGAACCGAACCCGGAATCAGCGGACGAATCCGGCCAAGGGATGGAAGACTCGCTCCTGCAATTGTTGCGGGAAGGGACCAGAATGCAGGAGGATGACTTCCTCCAGGAACTTCGCCTTCAGCGCGGCGCCCCGGTTCCTTCCTAATCGTTACATTTTCTCGTGTTTTCCTGTTTGTAGTCCATCTGTATTAATTCCCGATTAAATGTAAACTCGATATCGGTTGGAAAATCTCCCCCTCCTTGGGGCTCGTCCAGGAAGGACCACCATTCTGGCAACGATCCGCCGCGAGTCGTCGCACCTCCTCCAAGACTTGCACGGCGGTCACGATACGGCAGCTTTGACTTCTCTACTCTGGACGCCGCTGGTGACCCTTGCGATCGCGGCTTTCCTCGTGGAAATTCCGTTTTTCTTTCTTGGTACGCCTTCTGGACACGACGTGGAGTTCCACACCTACTCGTGGCTGGAGGTGCTGGCGCAGTGGAAGCAGGGAATCTTCTATCCGCGGTGGGCCGCGATGGCGCACTTCGCCTATGGAGAGCCGCGCTTCGTGTTTTATCCGCCCGCGTCGTGGATCTTGGGCGGCACGCTGAGCGCGCTTCTGCCCTGGACCGTCGTCCCGGGTATTTACATCTGGATTGTGCTGGTAGCTGCGGGCGCCTCGATGTTCGCGCTGGCGCGGCACTGGCTCAGCCGCCGCGACGCAATCTTTGCAGCAACTTCCTATGCCGTGAATCCTTATCACCTGGTGATTGTTTATTGGCGAAGCGCGTTGGCGGAGTTGCTCGCCAGTTGTTTGCTGCCACTTCTGTTGCTGCTTATTCTGCGCGCCGCGGAAGGGCGCCGGGTGACTGTGCCGCTCGGTCTATTGCTGGCTGCGGCGTGGCTTACCAATGCGCCGGCGGCGGTGATGATCCACTACTCTTTCGTGCTGTTGGTGGTCGTGATCGCCTGGCAACGACGCTCTCCGCGTCTCTTGCTAAGCGGAGTGATTGCGATCATGCTGGGCGCGGCACTGGCGGCGTTCTATCTGTTGCCTGCCATCTACGAGCAGCGCTGGGTCAACATTGCCGAGGCAATCTCGGCAGGTTCGCGTCCGCAGGATAATTTCTTGTTCATCCACACTACCGACGCGGATCATGATCGGTTCAACCGGATCATCTCATTGGTAGCGGCGGCGGAAATCCTCGTAACCGTTGGGGCGGCCTGGGCCGCCAGGAAGCTGCGCGATAACAAGCGGCAGATCTGGGTCTTGCTTGTAGCATGGGCAACCACCAGCAGCGCGCTGATGTTTCCGATTACCACCTTTCTCTGGACCTCACTCCCCAAGCTGCGCTTCATGCAATTTCCGTGGCGCTGGATGCTGTGCTTGAGCATGATTCTTTCGCTCTTCCTGGCGCTCGGTGCGAAGAGTTGGTGGGCGCGGGTTGCGATTTATATGTCGATGCTTCTCGTAATCGCTTTCGCGTGGCAGCGCGTGCAGGCGCCGTGGTGGGACCAGGCGGCCGATCTTCGCGAAATGCAGGACAACATGGCCGGCGGCGTTGGTTATGAAGGCAGCGACGAATACACCCCGCTCGGGACCGATCCCGGTGCAATCGACAAAGACGCCCGGAGAGTAAAGGTCAACGGCCCCGGCCACGCGAAGATTCATATCTTGAAGTGGGATGCTGAATCGAAGCTCTTTACTGCTGAGATGTCGACGGCCGACGATCTTACCGCGCGTTTGTTTGTCTATCCGGCGTGGCGGGTTGAGGTCAACGGCATCCCGGTGCAAGCCAAGAGGCGCGAGGGCACCGGCCAGATGCTCGTTCCAGTAGGGGCCGGGAGCAATCGTGTGCAAGTAACTTTTGTGCGGACGTGGGACCGGACGTGGGGAGGATGGATTTCAGTCTTCGCGTTGATTTTGATTTTTGGCCTGCAAACGCCGAGATGGTTTTCTTCCGGAAGACCAAGTGGCATGATCTGAGGTCATACTCCGACCCAATGCGCCGAGTCTTGATCGCAACTTCGAACCCGGGCAAACTGCGCGACTTCGCCGGGGCTGCGGCCCATCATGGGGTGGAGGTTGTGGGCATTCCCAACTTCTCTTCTCTGCCGAGTGTTGTCGAGGATGGCGTCACGTTCGAAGCGAATGCAAGAAAGAAGGCTGAGGCTTACAGCCGCCACGTTCCGGGGGAGATCGTCGTCGCCGACGATTCCGGCCTGGAAGTTGATGCGCTGGATGGCGCCCCAGGCGTGCATTCCGCGCGCTATGCCGCAGACGAGCCCCACAACGCCGGCGCCAATACGGACGACAAAGCCAACAACGCTAAGCTGCTGCTCGAGTTGAAGAATTCCCCACCCGCTGAACGCACAGCTAGATTCGTTTGCGTGCTCGCTGCAGCTCGCGACGGGCAGACCTTGGCTACGTTTCGCGGCACGGCCGACGGGATTATCCTCGAAAGGGCACGTGGTAGCTACGGCTTCGGCTACGACCCGCTGTTTTACTTCCCGCAGATCGAGAAAACATTTGCGCAGCTCACGGCGGAAGAAAAGGCACACTACAGCCATCGCGGAACTGCCTTCGGCAAGTTTCTTGTATGGTGCGACCTG
>JBAVAV010000622.1:0-1902 GCA_049585895.1 Candidatus Sulfotelmatobacter sp.
GTCCTGGGCTCGGTCGGTGGCCAGCTGAGCTCGCTGTTCAACACCGTCAAGACTGACCTCGGGGGCTTCCTTAGGCTTCGCCTATCGAGTGTCATAACGGACTGGTCGCCATCCGCGTCCGCGTCACCGTGACGCTTTCCACGCCGCGAAGAGCCTCCAATCCTCCATAATTGGCGCCTAGCAAGACTCCTTCGTCGTGGGGAGTACTAAGGATTGTTGCCGCCGCGCGCAGCCAAGTGCCAGTGGGGGCTTGCGGCCGTGATCTTGGCCGCGGCCGTTTGCGGCTTTACGCGCGAGGCTCCGGCTCACCCGCATGTCTGGGCGACGGTCCGCTCGGAGATCGTTTTCGGCCCGGACCATCGGATCACCGGCATCCGTCACGCCTGGACGTTCGATGAGTTCTATACCGCCATGGCCGTGCAGGGGCTCGACACCAATGGCGATGGCGTGTTCTCCAAGGAGGAGTTGAAGCCACTCGCCGAGGTCAATGTCACCTCGCTCCACGAGTTCGACTACTTCACCTTCGTGCATCTGGACAAATCCAATGACAATTTGCCGCTCAAGCCGCCCGAGGACTATTGGCTCGACTATGACAAGAGCGTGCTCACCCTCCATTTCACCCTGCCGCTCGCGGAGCCAGTCGACGCGAAGGATAAGGACGTCATCGTCGACGTGTACGATCCCACTTTCTTTGTGGCCTTCGGCTTTGCCAAGGAGGATCCAGTGAAGATCGCGGGCAGTCCTGGTCCTGGCTGTAGCGCGAAGATCGAGCAGCCGGATTCCGAGACCGCGGAGGACGCCAAGGCCTTGACCGAGGCTTTCTTCAGCCAGCTCGGCCCGAACAGCAATTTCGGCTCTCAATTCGCCCAGACGGCAATCATCAAATGCGCCACGCAGTGAAGCGAGCGGCTTGGATGTTCCGGCGCGCGGCCCTGCTTGCCGCCTTGTTGCTTCTCGCCGTCTCCGCGCCGGGTCATGCACAGGCACAGGCGCCGGTCAGTTCGTTCGGCAGCAAGGCGCCAACCGTCGGAACGTCGCCCTTCGCTCCCCCGACCGCCGCCCCCATTCATGCACCGGGACCGTTCGGCGCGCTGTTCAGCTGGGTGGTCGACACGCAACAGACCATGCAGCGTCAACTCGCCGACGGCGTGAAGAGTCTCAAGACCGAGAATGCGTTCGCCGGCGCGGTGACGCTTGCTGCGCTCAGTTTCGTCTATGGTGTTATCCATGCCGTCGGCCCTGGCCACGGCAAGACGATCATTTCCTCTTATGTCGTTGCCAATGAGGAAACGGCGCGGCGGGGGGTAATCATCTCCTTCATCGCCGCCGCGATGCAGGCGATGACCGCCGTGGTGCTTGTGGGCGTGCTGGTTCTCGCGCTCCATGCGACGGGGCTCGAGATCAATGCCTGGTCGAACCAGCTGGAAAGCGTGAGCTACGCCTTGATCGCGCTGGTCGGCCTGTGGTTGCTCGTGACCCAGCTTGGCGGCCTCTGGCGCCGGTGGCGCGTCCCGCGCAGCTCGAAGGTTGCGGCGGCGCATGCCGGGCATGAGCATTATCACCATGGTCAAGGCGCCCATGATCATGCGCATGAACATGATGATCCTGACCATAACCACGGGCATTACCACCACGCCCATCACCACCACGCGGACGGCGAGGTCTGCGATCATGTCGTCGATGCGCGGGCCTTGGCCGGCCCGATTTCATGGCGCAAGCTGTTGGCGGTGGTGTTCTCGGTTGGCATCCGCCCCTGCACCGGCGCGATCCTCGTGCTCGTGTTTGCCGTGACGCAAGGGCTGTTCTGGGCGGGTGTGGCGGCAACATTTGCCATGGCACTCGGCACCGCCATCACCGTCGCGGCGCTCGCCGTACTTGCCCTTGGCTCGCGCGAGCTTGCGC
>JBAVAV010000623.1:0-4255 GCA_049585895.1 Candidatus Sulfotelmatobacter sp.
CTGCTGATCCACCGAAGACCAGTCATAACGCGGACTGGCATCGGGACCGCGGTCGACCTCGCCCCAAACCACAAAAATATCCGCGCCGCAAACCACCGGATTGTCGAGAATGTACTTCGTCTTGTTCTCGGCCCTTCGCCGCGCCTGCGGAAACAGCACGACAAACAATCCATGCGGCCCGTCCGGCACCGCCACGTTCGGATTCGATTGATCGCACTTAGGCCGCTGTGGTGAAGGAGCGGCTAAGGCAGCGATAGCTGTTGCAAGCAGAAAGAAGAGAACACTGAATCGCAAAATCATGGAGAACGCCTTTCGCGCCGGATTGTACCGCAAAATGCCGTGACTCTTTGGCTGTTGAGTTTACCTGGAGCAACTTCCCGGCCTGCGCTGAAACGCGCTAGCCGCGAAGCGGCGCAAGAATGCAGCCCACGGCCTGCCCTGAGCCTGCCGAAGGGGCGCAAGCCGTGGGTGGAGTGTAGAAGGAGAGCAAGCCCCGAAGGGGCGAAAGACAATCTCTGCCCCAAACTCCGGGGCGACGACTGTTTCTTCCGTTTCCCTCAGATTCGCCGGTTGGCAAAGAAACATTTTCAGCCATGTCGTCCTGAGCGAAGCATGATCGGCCAAAGGCCGGTCATGCGCAGTCGAAGGATCCCTACTGCCCGCATTCTGCCGCCGAAGCCGTTTCCTGCTTTCGAGCGCCCCGTGTCCGAGAGTCCTGATTCTGAGCTCTCAAGCTCTCTTAAAATAATGCACCGCCCGCTCATGCTTCTGCGCCGCCGCCCGCGAAGCAAACGTCCCCAGATTCTTCCGCTTCCCACTCTTCGCATCTTTCTTGCGGGAGTAAAGACGATATTCGCCGGATGGTAGTTTTCGTATCATCCAGAAGAAGATGCTCCCCCAGCTTCGCCGGTTGGCAAAGAAAACATATCCAGCCATGTCATCCTGAGCGGCGGAGAAAATCCTTCCCATGTCATCCTGAGCGAAGCATGATCGGCCAAAGGCGGGTCATGCGCAGTCGAAGGATCCCTATCATCTTTCGCGAGCAGAAGCCCTAAGAGGAGTCTCTACCCCCCGCCTTGCTTCCAAACTAACAAGGGACGCCCGCGGGCGTCCCTGTTAGTCGCGAACATAATAGTCACGCAGCGTGCCATCATACCGCCCGCTACGCAAGCAACATTTCTTGAAATCTGCGTCCTGATCCGCAGGGGCACAGATCGTTTCTTCCGAGTTTCTCAACCAATTCTTTGTCGCCATGAACCACTCGGAAAGCCCCGCTGAACGCGTGTTTCGGAGGGATGTCCCCGGCGCCGTTTACTGCTGAAAAAACTCTTGATCATTCGCTTTGTTGGCCATGGCAGTCGCTCCTTTGAAGTCGGAATGGCACTGGAAATTATAGCAAATGCCCTTTCCTCCGTGTCTCCGTGGTGAATATCGTCGCTCACACCACGAAATACTTCGCCCCCGGATGATGCACCACCAGCGCCGAAGTGCTCTGCTCCGGCTCAAGCAAAAATCCCGAAGTCAACCGCACTCCAACGTTTTCTTCCGGATGAAGCAAGGCAAACAACTTCGTCTGATCTTCCAGATTCGGGCAGGCCGGATACCCAAACGAATACCGCGATCCGCGATACTTCTGATGGAACAGATCGCGAATCGCCTCCGCATCCTCCCCTGCAATTCCCAACTCCTCGCGCATCTTCCTGTGATGCAGTTCCGCCAACGCTTCCGCCGTCTCCACGCTAAGCCCGTGCAGGTACAAATACTTCGTATACTCCCCGCCCTCAAACAACCGCTGTGTCTCAACCGAAGCCCGTGCTCCCACTGTCACCAAGGAAAACCCAATCACATCCATCTTTCCCGAGGACTTCGCGGCAAAGAAGTCGGAAATACAAAGCCGCCGCCCCTCCCGCTGCCGCGGAAAAGTAAACCGCAAATGTTCCCGCACCCGGTCGATTGTCATCCCGAGCGGAGCAGTGCGATCCGAAGGATCGTGCTGCGCAGTCGAGGGACCTGCTTTTTGGCTCACAGCTTGCGGTTCGCCGCTCGAAGACTCATACACCACCACATCGTTCCCATCACTCTGCGCGGGAAAATATCCCCAAACCACCTTGGGCTCAAACAACCCCGACGCTGCGATTTCCTCTTCCAACTTCTTCTTGATCGGACGGAACTTCTCCTCCACCAGCCGCACATAATCCGCCTGCGACGCCGTCTTCAGCTGCCACTGGTTCTTGAACAGCGCCGTCTCGTTGATATACGGAAACACCTCGCGCACATCGTAGTGCTTGGTCCGCACGCCCCAGAACGGAGGCTCCGGAATATTCGGCGCATCTCCCACCACGACGCTCCGTTCCGCAAATACCGGACCGGTCTCTTCATCCACAGCCGCCGCCTTCGCGTACTCTTTCACCGTCCGCCCTTCGCGCAGGCGGGTCTCGCGCGCTCCGTCCTCCGTAACCAGATCCTGCATCACGTGCAGCCCGGCAAACGCGTCCTCGGCGTAGAACACGGCATTCTCATACTCCCGCCGCAAGTCATCCTCGACATATTTGCGGGTCAAGGCCGCCCCGCCGCAAATCACCGGAAACTCCAGCTTCTGCCGCTGCAAATCCTGGATCACATACTTCATCTCCAGCGTCGACTTCACCAGCAGCCCGCTCAGGCCAATCGCGTCCGCCCCATGCTCCTGCGCCGCGCTGATGATTTTGTCTCCCGGCTGCTTGATTCCCAGATTCACCACCTTGTATCCGTTATTCGACAAGATAATATCGACCAGATTCTTCCCGATGTCGTGCACGTCACCCTTCACCGTCGCCAGAACGATGGTCCCTTTCTGCGACCCGGAAGCCTTTTCCATCTTCGGCTCCAGATGCGCCACCGCCTGTTTCATCACTCCCGCCGAATCCAGCACGGAAGGCAACTGCATCTTGCGCGCGCCAAATAAATCGCCCACAGTCTTCATTCCATCGAGCAAAACCGTGTTGATCAGTTCCAGCGGCGAGTAGCTGCCCAGCGCCTCTTCCAGCAGCTCCTCCAGCGATTTCTTCCGCGCTCCTTCGCCTACAGCTTTCTCGCCGTTGATGATGGCGAATTTCAGCTTGTCCTCAACCGACAGCGTGTCCACATGTGCGGTGGTCGAAGCGGCTGGCTTGCCCTTCATCCCCGAAAAATGCGCCATGTAAGTCTGCAGAGGATCGCCCGCGCCCTCGCCGTAAATCAGCTTCCGCGCCAGCTCCACTTCTTCCTGCGGAATCTTGTATAGCGGATAAATCTTGGTGTAGTTCACGATGGCCATATCCAACCCGTGGTCCACCGCTTCATGCATGAACACCGAATTCAGCACCCGCCGCGGATAAGCATCCAGCCCAAACGAAATATTGCTCACGCCTAGAATCGTCTTCACATCCGGCAACTCTTTTTTGATCCGCTCCACCGCTTTCAGCGTCTCAATCCCGGCCGAGCGGTATTCTTCCTGCCCCGTCGAAATGGGCAGCGTCAGCGCGTCGAAAATCAAATCCGTAGCGTCCAGCCCATACTTCTTTGTGGCCAGGTCGAAAATCCGGTGCGCGATCGCCGCTTTTTTCTCCGCCGTAAGCGCCATGCCGTCTTCGTCAATGGTCAGCGCAATCACCGCCGCGCCATAGCGCTTCGCCATGGGCAGCACCTTCGACGTCCGCTTCTCCCCATCCTCCAGATTGATCGAGTTGATAATCGCCCGCCCCGGAATCCGCTTCAGCGCCTCCTCCACCACGTCCGCTTCGGTCGAATCCACGAGGATCGGTGCCGGCACGCGCGTGGCGATCCGTTCCAGAATCGATGAGATATATCCCTTCTCGTCTTCGCCGACAATGGCGCAGCACAAATCCAGCATGTGCGATCCTTCGTTCACCAGTTTCTTCGCCAAAGCCAGAATGTCGTCGTACTTCTTTCCCTGAACCAGCTTGCGAAAGTGCTCCACGCGAGTCGTGGTATTCATTTCCTCTGCCACGATCAGCGGCTTCGGTTCCAGGTCCAGCGGAACCGACGTGTACGCGCTCGAAGCCGCTCCCGTGCGCTTGACCTCGCGCTTCGCCGGTTCGATCCCGGAAACCGCATCCACCACGGCTTTCAAATGCTCCGGCGTGGTCCCGCAGCACCCACCCACAATTCGGACGCCATAATCTTGCACAAAATGTTTGTGATACTCGGCCAGTTCCCGCGGCGTCAGCTTATAGACCGCGTGCCCGCCTTCGTTCTGCGGCAGCCCCGCATTGGG
>JBAVAV010000624.1:0-2890 GCA_049585895.1 Candidatus Sulfotelmatobacter sp.
CATTCAGACCGCCCCATAACATCAAAAAAGCGGCGCCAAGCCCTAAACCTAATACTCGCTGCGAAAACGACATGCTCTTCCCCCCAAATTTAAAGCGTCAATCAAACAAACATCTCGCCAGACAACGGGCGTGCCCGCTGCCTGGCGAGCTGAATCTAGAATCTGCCGGGGGCAGAGCCCCCAGCAGAGTTTACATCACTCGAACTAGTCACCCGTACCGCAGCTGCAGATACCGTGACCGCTGCCGTCCAGTTGAACCGCAAAGCACTGAGCATTCAGGCGGCTCACTTCGGCGGCGCTGAGGGTGGCATCTTGCGAACCCGTCTCAGTCACTGCGAAGTTGCTGTTCTGAATGTGCGTAGCCCAAGCGCGAATTGCCGGCGTGGGATACAGCTTCGTGGCGCTGGTGCCAGTGGTGGACACGATCTTGATCAGCCCGGTTTTCAGAGTCACACCGGTTAACGGATTGCTGGTCAGGTCCGCGTTGACCGACAACGTGCGCAGGCCATCTGGGGTCAGAAGACATTCGCAGCACTCGGTCAGTTCCTGCTGAGGATCGAAGACGTAGAACGCGGCGTAAATGTTTCCGCCGGAAGTTCCCGGGTTGGTGACGCGCACTGTCCCGTCCGGAGCACCAGCGGTGTTCGCGTTCGAGAAATAGTCAACCTTGAGCGTATCCGCTGGGGGCGGGGCGGTGGACGCCATCGCCGACCCGGCGCAGAGAGCCAGAGCCAACATACAGACAACAAGCATAGTGATTCGACGCATTGTATTTTCCTCCTTGAGTTACGCCGCCAAGCTGGGAGGGGTGGCCTGGCTTTCTGTGGCGCGTCGCTACTTTCGCCTGTAATTGCGTTAGCTTCAAGTCTCCAGGTGTACTAACCCAATTTCACTAAGCCCGCGAAACCAGGCTCCCAGAGCGGAGTTCAGGCCTTCGGGCCGACAATTTTGCCGATAATACCCGAGCGTGTGGAAACGCTCATCTTTACCATCACCAGACGAATAAACGCTTTCACCGTGTTGGGACTGATCTTCATCCGCTGGGCAATTTCTTTGCTGGTGAGGCCCTGCAGCAGGAATTGAACGGTTTCGCGCTCGCGCGCGGTCAGGCCGAAACGCTGGGCGATCTCCGCGATTGTGACTGCCCCGTTGCTTTTTCTCTCCAGCATGACGATCAGCAGTTCACTGGAGGCGGCTGAACCGTTGCTGTGGCCCCCATTGTGATCGAGGGAAAAAGAACGACAAAGATAAGTTCGTTGAGCAGATCGAAATTCACCGACGAATCCAGGAGGACGGGTGGATTGCCGCTCCACCAACTGGGAGCGGATCTTGTTGGTGACTAGAGTATCGAGATGACGGACTTTATCTACTTGTTCCGGAAAGGTAAGTATCTGAACCGCTTCGGAGTTAGAAGCGACCAGATTCAAAGACGCGTCCACCACAATCAGACCCGGTCGGGTCGCAGCAACTTGCACTTGAATCCCCTTCGGACGGTGGCTCCACAGTTCGCCAGCCGCCTCGGATGAAATGACTTGGCTCGTGAGCCCTTTTACGGGTCCCACTCCTACATTAAACAGCGAGTGACCAGATAAGCTGGTTCCTTGGGGTGTTTTCTCTCGCTGCAGGCAAACTTTGCGCTTACTCGTGTGCGACAGCAGGCAAGCACTTTCCCCGGGGGGAGGAAAGAAATCAAGAGTTCGGGAGAAGGGGCGAACAGCGCATATTGTGCCATACTAAATCTCGTTGTCAAGGGCAAACCTGATCTCACTCCGGCCTTTATCGGCCGGGGTGTTAATATCTAGTCCGTTTGTACTAATTATAATGGTGGATCCGTACAGATTAGTGCACAAAAGCCGCAATTCTTGCTCGAACCAGGATTCACTTGACGCTTCAATTCGCACGGAAGCGGCTAGTGCACAGGGGCTACTTCATGGCAGATTTTTCGTCTCTTTTCTGCCGAACCCGGAATCGAAAGTGAGTGGTAATGTGCCGGATAAAAGCGCCGAGAATGTTAAAATCACGCATGGATTTGATCCGCTACGCAATTTGTTTGGCTCTACTCGCCACCGGGCATGTCTGGGCGCAAGAACCGCAAACCGCAGTTCCGGCAACGACGGCTCCGGCCGCAACGTCTCCGGTAACAAACCCCTATCTGAGAGAAGCCTCGATCACGGAGAATAAGGGCGCGACTCACATTTCCGCCAACAGCCCGCGTCCACTGGCGCAAGTCCTCGATGCCCTGCGGCAGAAATATGGGTGGATAGTCGACTACGAAGATCCTCGGTATGTTTCCACCCTGGATGTTGTCGAGCGGCCGGGCGGCGCTATCCATTCGCTCCCGGCCGGCGGAAGCTTCACGGTTGACGTTCCCGCGGACAGCGCCGCGACGGCACCCCCTCCGGAAGATAAGACTCTGCAATCGATTGTAGATGCCTACAACCAGAGCAAGAATCCGGGAAGGTTTGAGTTGCGGAAAAACGAGGACCGCACCTACCTCGTTTCCGGGATCGGAGCTCGGGATGAAAATGGCAAGGTCGCGGCGCAGGAAGCCATCTTCGATCTCACGATTACGATGCCCAAACAACAGAGCAGCGCCTCAGAAACACTCGAATTGCTTTGTCAGAAGATAGCCGAACCAAGCCATGTGAAGATTACGGTGGGCGTGACGCCGCGCAAGATTATGGATTACACAAAGGTGAATGTTGGCGGGACCAAGGTGCAGGCGCGCATACTTTTGTCTCGCATCCTCGAGGCTACCGGACACACGATGTATTGGCGGTTGCTTTTCGACCCCGATTCAAAGGGCTATTATCTGGACATTCACGCAGTTCAGCGCAAATAACGGGGCGGAAGATTCGGGCAGCAGCAAGAGTCCGCAACTCGGTAGAAC
>JBAVAV010000625.1:0-5125 GCA_049585895.1 Candidatus Sulfotelmatobacter sp.
GTTCCGAACCTGAAACTGCCGATCATTGGAGCAGCCCTGCTGATCTTTACGCTCTCGATGGATGAAATCGCCGTCAGTTTCTTTCTGATCGGACGCGACAATACCTTGCCGCTGGAAATCTGGGGGCGGCTGCGGCGCGGCATCACACCGGAGATCAACGCGGTATCGGCCATTATCTTTATTTTTTCGCTGATTGCAATCGTAGGCTGGTACCGGCTGCGCGTGCGCAGCGAAAACGCTGCGGACGCTGGGGCTTAGATTATTGCATGTAAAGGGAGGCCCATTTGTGAGCTCGAATCGCAGAGATTTTATCAAGTTCGTGGTCGCTGGCGCGGTAACGGCTGGTTGTCCCTTGGAGTTATCCCTGGTCGCACAGAGCGCGGATGCAGCCCGGGGCCACCCTGCCGCAGTGGACGGGGAGAACAACACGATTTGCCACCAGGTCCGCGACAAGGGCAACCAGGTATTCGCGCGTCCTCCGGCCTCCGCGCATCACGACGTTGTGATTGTCGGAGGAGGTGTGAGCGGACTGACGGCCGCGTATCGCCTGCAGCACTATGACGTGTTGCTGCTGGAAAAAGAGCCACACTGGGGCGGCAACGCCTATGCCACGCAATACGAGGGCAGCACCTATTGCACAGGCTCGGCCTTCCTGACGAAAGATGAATACACCTACGCCTTCGCCAAAGAGATTGGGTTGAATCCGCTGCCCGTCAACAGTCCTGATGCCAGCGTCATTCGGGGCGAGTTGATTCCAGATATGTGGGGCGATGGTCTGCACAAGCTGCCGTATCCTCCACTGATTCGCGAGGCATTCAAGAGGTTCAGGAAGGAAATGCTGGGCATCGACGTTGAGAAGCGCGGCCGGGAATTGTTCAATCTGCCGTTCTCGGCCTTCATGAAACTCTATCCGGCGGAAATCAAGCAGTGGTGGGACGCGTACGGACCGTCAAACTGGGGAGCCATCAGCGATGAAACCGCGGCCGGCCTCGCCATACGGGAATTGCAGGACGTGGTTGCAGAAAGCAGCGCTAACACGCGCTACACGTGGGCCGGAGGGCTGGGCGCCATTACCCGCAAGCTGGCCGAGATTCTCCAACCTGGATATGGCGAGCACATGCGGACGGACGCGACCACGGTGGCCGTGGTGAGCAATAAAGAAGATGTGCAGGTGACTTACTTCGAAGGTGGCCAGCTTAAAACAGTTAGTGCGAAGGCCGTAATTATGGCCACGCCCAAGTTCATCACCCGGCGCATCGTTGATGGCTTACCTGACAAACAAAGCGAAGCGATGAAAAAGATTCGCTATATCCCGTACCCCGTGGTCAACCTGATTTTCGACAAGCCTGTCTTCAACCACGGGTACGACACCTGGTGTCCTGGGAAGATATTCACGGACATTGTTGTGGCGGACTGGGTCATCCGTCACGAGTCTGGCTACAAGCAGAAATACAACATCCTGACCTGTTACACCCCGATGAAGGAAGAAGACCGCGGCTATCTGCTCAACGAAATCGGCGCGCGAAAAATCGCGGCCAATGTGCTGAATGACTTTCAGAGCCTGATGCCGGGGCTGAATGTCGATCCGATTGAAGTGCACATCTACCGCCGCGGGCATCCTCTTTATATGTCCACGCCGGGACTCTACACCGAGGTGCAGCCGCTGGCGCGCCAGCCGTTGGATCGAGTGTTCTTCGCCAACACCGATTCGGAAGGACCAGAATCCACCACCAACAAGGGCATCCTGGCGGCGCAGCGCGCGGTAAAGCAGGCGGAAGCGCGCCTCGAAGGCCGGCCTGCTCCGAGGGAAACTGCGATCGCAGGTTAAGGAACATCTCACAAAGCGACGTGAAAGCCTCAACCTCACTCTCTGCCCCCCTTTAGTTAATTTCCGTCCGCTCATAGTAAAGTGGTAGGAGAGACCTGCGAGGAAGGAATTCGTTTGAGTTCAAGCATTCGCAACATCGCCATTATCGCCCACGTCGACCACGGCAAAACCACGCTGGTGGACGCCATGCTCCGGCAGAGCGGGACTTTCCGCGCCAATGAGGCGGTCGCCGAGCGCGTGATGGATTCGAACGAACTGGAGCGGGAGCGCGGCATCACCATCCTGGCCAAGAACACGGCAATTTTCTATCACGATGTAAAAATCAATATTGTCGACACACCCGGCCACAGCGATTTCGGCGGCGAGGTGGAACGGGCGCTGAAGATGGTGGACGGGGTTATGCTGCTCGTGGATGCGAGCGAGGGGCCGCTGCCACAGACGCGCTACGTGCTGGGCAAGGCGCTGGAGGCGAAGCTGCCGCCGATCGTGGTAATTAACAAAATTGACCGCGCAGACGCGCGCCCGCAGGAAGTTCTCAACGAAATCTATGATCTGTTTATCGATCTCGACGCAAGAGAAGATCAGCTCGACTTTCCGGTGCTTTACACGAATGCCAAGACAGGCACGGCGTCCACCGACATCAAGGGTGGTGGCGAAGATCTGCGGCCGCTTTTCGATGCGATCCTCAACACGATCCCCCTTCCCAAGGGCGATGCCGCCGGCCCGCTGCAAATCCTGGTGGCGAACCTCGACTACAGTGACTATCTGGGGCGGCTGGCGATCGCGCGCGTCTTCAACGGCAAGATGCATACCGGCGAGGATGTAGCCATTGCGAAGCTCGACGGGTCTTTGCACAAAACGAAGATCACCAAACTGTTTTCGTTCTCGGGCTTGAAGCGGACGGACATAACGGAAACCGAGTTGGGCGACATCATCGCAGTCGCGGGCGTGGAAGGTATCACCATTGGCGAAACCATTACCGACGCCGAGAATCCTGCCCCGCTTCAACACATTGCGATCGATGAGCCGACGATCGCCATGCAGTTTACGGTGAACACTTCGCCATTCGCCGGGCGCGACGGAGCTTACGTGACTTCGCGCAACCTGCGTGAACGGCTGGAAAAAGAGCTGCTAACGAACGTTTCCCTTCGGGTGGAAGACACGGGCACGACCGATACCTTCAAGGTGATGGGCCGTGGTGAACTGCAACTCTCCATCCTGATCGAGATGATGCGGCGCGAAGGCTACGAGCTCATGGTGGGCAAGCCGGAAATTGTGACTAAGCGCATTGATGGAAAGCTGAAAGAACCCGTGGAATACCTGACCGTTGACGTGCCGGAAGAATTCGTCGGCGTGGTCATGGAACAATTGGGGTCACGCAAAAGCGAAGTCGCCAACATGCACAATCACGGGTATGGGCGGGTGCGCATTGAATTTCGAGTGCCCAGCCGTGGCTTGATTGGCTTGCGCAGCCAGTTGCTCACCGACACCCGCGGCACCATCGTGATGAATTCTCTGTTTGACGGCTACACCGAATGGCAAGGCGAGATCCCCCACCGGCTGACGGGCGCGCTGATCGCCGACCGGGCGGGCCTTTCTACAGCGTATGCGCTGTGGGGACTGCAGGAACGCGGAGCGCTTTTTGTGGGACCCGGCATCGAGTTGTATGAGGGCATGATCATCGGGGAGAACGCCAAAGATACCGACCTCGACGTGAACGCGGTGCGGGAAAAGAAACTGACCAACATGCGTGCCTCTACCGCCGACGAAGCCATCCGCCTGGTGCCGTTTCGCCAGTTAAACCTGGAGCAGGCCATCGAGTTCATCGCCGATGATGAATTCGTCGAGGTCACTCCTAAGTCGCTGCGCTTGCGGAAGAAGACTCTGCAAGCCAACAGGCGGAAGAAGAGTGCACTGGCGGCCGTCGAGGAAGCATGAAGTCGCGGCGCGCTTTCGCAAGCTATCGTGGCCCAGCTCCCGACTGATGGATCTTGGGTAAACAATCGGGGGCGACCGCTCCTTTCAATTTTGACAGCGCATTTGCACAAACCTGCTATACTGCTGCCCGCACTTGACTGTTCGCCAGCTCCGGTCTCGATTTCCAGGAACGGCCTTCCGACCTGCCAGTCCGCCGAATTGAGCTTGCACTTCGACAGCTCAATGCAGAGGCAGACGCTTGAAGAATATTTTCGTAGGGAATTTGAGCTTTAACACATCCGACGACGAGTTGCGGCAGCTCTTTGAGCCTTACGGGCAAGTCGACCGGATCAGCATCATGACGGATCGCGATACAGGACGCTCGCGCGGCTTCGGCTTCGTCGAGATGGCCAGTGATGAAGAAGGCGAAAAGGCCATCGCAGGCTTGAACGGTTCGCAAGTGGGCGGGCGCACACTCAACGTCAACGAAGCGCGGCCCAAGACCGAACGCGGCGCGGGCGGCGGAGGAGGGGGCGGCGGACGAGATCGCGGCGACCGGGGTGGCCGCGGCGGTGGTGGAGGACGGCGAGACCGTTATTAGTCTCACTTTATTTCCCGTTCCAGGCGGCGCAAAATCCTCGATCCTCGAGGCCGAGATTTATTCCGAGCACCGGCAAGTTCGCCAACAGTGCGCGCTCGTCCTTCCCCCTGCTCGTAACGACGTTGAAGCGTTTCAGCCTGCTCTTGTAGACTAAGGAACGGTGCGCGCCCGTAGCTCAGACTGGATAGAGCGATTGCCTCCGGAGCAATAGGTCGGGAGTTCGAATCTCTCCGGGCGCACCAGATTTCCTCTTCTGCTTCGATCACATTCCCTGTCTGACACTTAGCTCCAGAGCTGCGGACTGATCGCTCGATTGTCACGGTGAGACAGATTATCAGATGAAAAATCGCGCGGACCAAGTCGTAGCTTATCCGAAGCGGCTGCTGGCCGGGCGCCGGAAAGCGCCCATGAAATCGTCCAGTTCCTGCAGGGTGAACGGCTTACGCAACATTGGAGATCCTGTGACAAAGGCGTAGTGCTGGTCAGGATTCTTGCGCCGTATCTCATCTATGAATTTGGACCCGCCGCCTGCGGAACCGCGCACAAATCTCGTGCTGATCAACACAACGTCGAACGGACCCTTTTCGGAATAGGCGCGAAAAGCCTCATTGCAGTTTGAGGTGAGCTCAACCTTGTAGCCCAGCCGGGTGAGCATGACGCCCATGACCTTCTGCGCAGTTTCTACAGCTTCAACCACCAAAATTTTCATGGGCTCCTTTCTCCAACAGCAAAGTGCCTCCCTTGCTATTTTATCGGGACTCTTCGCCCCAGCGACGTTC
>JBAVAV010000626.1:0-6036 GCA_049585895.1 Candidatus Sulfotelmatobacter sp.
TGCTATTTGGCTGGTTATTGGAATCACAATCACGCGGTTGAGTACGGCATTCGCGGGATCGTTGCTGAGGATAATGGCCGGACGTGTCTTGCGGATCTCACCGCCGACCGAAGGATCCAACGACGTCCACCACACTTCACCTCTAATCGGATGCATCGCCAATTAACCCTTCAATCCACTCTTCAGCTTCCCGCTCCCGCTCCGAATCGTTGGCCATTTCCCGGTACTGGGCGATTAGGCTGTTTGGCGACTCTTCGGCGGCCGCGCGCGCAGCCTCCTCAACTTTACGTGCGGCATAGCCATCGACTACGAACCAAGTGGGCTGTCGGCGAGACATCGGATTCCCTAGGGGGTGCTCAGCACTGCCATTCCAGCGAGTGGCGATCACGGGCTCCCCGTCCCACAAGATGCGAGCTACACTCATACCGCCCTCGCCCGGATCGTGGATTACCTCGAGAATGCCCCCCACTCGCCTCCTTGGAGACAAAACTGCTTCGGGGCGAACATATGACACAGTAATGTTCCTCTAGCTATGATGTTAGCTACAGCCAGAGCTATTGTCAATAGCTAACGTATAAGCCAAGAGGCGTCACCGCGGAGTCTTTCAGCCGCCCTTAATTCCTCAGAGTCTTCCCAGTCTTCAACGTGTACTGAATCCGCTCCTGCGTTTTCTTCTCGCCGCAAAGCGATTTGAATCCCTCGCGCTCCAGATCGAGGATGTACTGCTCGCTTACCAGCGTGCCCGGAGTGACGTTCCCGCCGCAGAGGATCTCGGCGATCTTGCCGCCCAGTTTCACTTCGTAGTCGGTGATGTAGTCTCCCTGGCGCATCATGTGGACGCCCATCTTCAGCGCGGCCAGAAGATTTTCGCCGGGGGCGGGAATGTCGCTGCGGGGAACGGGCGGCTCGTAGCCGGCGCGTACCAGTTCAAGGGCGCGGGCTTTGGCGTCGGAGAGCACGCGCTCACGGTTCATGGAGATGCGGTCGCTCTCGGTGAGGAAGCCGAGGATGCGGGCTTCGTGCGCTGACGTGGCCACTTTGGCAGTCGCAATGGTTTCAAATGCCCGCTTCATCGCTTCCATCATTTCGACGGAACCGGCCAGGGCCTCGCCGGAACTTTTTCCGCGCGATGCGGCCGCGCTGTTGACGGCGCGCAGCAGCATCTCTTTGCACCCTCCGCCGCCCGGCAGAAGGCCCACGCCGACTTCGACCAGTCCGGTATAAAGCTCGGCGTGCGGCTGGCGAGCCGCGGCATGCAACGAGATTTCGGTACCGCCGCCCAGGCAGAGCCCGAACGCCCCGACCACCACGGGCTTAGGTGAGAACTTGATGGCTTGGGTCATGCCCTGAAATTGGCGGATAGCAAGGTCGACGTCATCCCATTCTTCGTCCTGTACGCTCATGAGCAGCAGCATGAGATTGGCGCCGACCGAAAAATTAGTGGCATCGTTGGTCATGACGAAGGCGTCGAAGCCATCCCCCGGGCCACCGGGCTTCACTGCTTGAAGGATGAAGCCAACAATATCGGCGCCGAGCGAGTTCATCTTGCTGTGAAACTCGATGCAGCCCACGCCCTCGCCCAGATCGACCAGCGACGCTCCTGAGTTTTTCTTCACCACTCCATTGGATTTTTTCGCGACTGTGACCGACCACACGCCAGGGGGAACTTCGACCGGTTGCCAGTTCTCGGTTCGCAGATCCCAATACTTGCGACCGGAGGCACCCTTGGGCTCGTCCGCATACCAGGACTTTTGTCCGGACGCGAGCAGCTTCTCGACGTTCTCCGCAACTGGCTTGCCTTCCTTCTTCATGCGAGCGACCGTGCCTTCGACCCCGGCCGCATCCCAGAGCTCGAAAGGGCCGAGTTCCCAGTTGAAGCCGAGTCGCATGGCGCGGTCGATTTCAACGATCGAGTCGGAGATTTCAGGCACGCGGTTGGCGGAGTAGGTCCATAGATCCGACAACGCCGACCAGAGAAACGCTCCGGCCTTGTCGCCTTTCTGCGGGTTGCCTTCGAGGCCGAGCAGCATGCGCAGGCGCGCGCCGGGATCCTCGACATTCTTCGCCATATCGAGCGCGGGGAACTTCGGCTTCTGGCGGGGATGGTATTCAAGCGTTTTCCAGTCGAGCGCCATGCGTTCGTCTTCCTTGCTGTCGTTGCTTTTTACTTTCTTGTAGAAGCCCCCTCTCGTTTTGTCGCCCAGCCATTTGCGCTGCAGCATCTGAGTGAAAAAGTCGGGCAAGCGAAGGTCACTCCGTTCATCGCGGACGTTCGAGGTCATATTGCCGACGACGTGAGCCAGGATGTCCAATCCGACCAAGTCAATTGTGCGGAAGGTTGCCGACTTGGGCCAGCCAACGGCTTGTCCGGTGAGCGCGTCAACTTCTTCAATGCTCAGGTCCATCTCTTTCATCAGTCGCATGACATTCAGCACCGAGAATGTGCCGATGCGGTTGCCGATGAAATTAGGCGTGTCCTTGGCGAACACCACACCTTTGCCCAGGCGGACATCGCAGAAGCGCGCGACGGTGTCGATCAAGCTGCGATCGGAGTCGGGCGTGGGGATGAGTTCGAGCAGGCGCATGTAGCGCGGCGGATTGAAAAAGTGCGTACCGAACCAGGCGCGGCGGAAGTCCTCGGAGAAGCCTTCGGCAATCTTGCCCACAGGAAGGCCGCTGGTATTGGTTGTGACAATAGTGCCGGGTTTGCGGATAGCCTCGACTTTGCGAAGCAGGGCGCGCTTGATGTCGAGATTTTCGACGACCGCTTCGATGATCCAGTCAACTTCCGCTAACTGCTTTAGATCATCTTCGAAGTTGCTTACGGTAACGAAGCGCGCGAGTGCCGGCTCCATGAAGGCGGCGGGTTTGGATTTCTTTGCGGCCTCAAAGCCGGCGGCGGCGATCTTGTTCCGCGCAGAGGCGCCAGCGTCAGCCGCGACATCTCCCGGAACAATATCGAACAGATAACTGGGGACGCCGGCGTTGGCAAAATGTGCGGCGATGCGCGAGCCCATGGTTCCAGCGCCAAGTACTGCAACTTTTCCGATACGCTTCATGAATTATGCCTCGAAAAACTCTAACCATTGAGGACACGGAAAACAAAGAGAATTGTCCGCCTCGAACTCCCCGAGCCAAAAGGAAAAATTGCCGGTCCCCACTTCAATAGTTGATTGGAAATTGGCTTGCCAGTCCCCTACGGCAGTTTATCTATGGCCCAGTCATTGTTTCCAGTACGCAAAACAACGATGCTGGAAAGGCGGCGGGTGTGGCCGGCTTTTGCAGGAGATGCCGGGGAAGAGCAGCCGAGCAGCCGGACAGGAAATTCGTAGCGGCCGCGGCGCAGCGGCTTGCCGCGAGTGATTTCGTAGGCCGCCGGTGCGGAGGCGGAAAAGAAGGCCTCGAGATCTTCGCGCGAGAAGTTCTTCTTGGCATGGCCGGTGAGTAGCACCAGGCCGTTCTCGGCGTCGCCGGTTTGCCAGGCCTGGAGGAAGCGATCGGCGGCTGCCAGGGCGGAGAGGTAGTCCGTGCTCAAGGCCGCAGATTTTGCCGGCGCAGTTTTGGATGCGGCGAGAGCCACGCGGTTTGAAGATTGAAACACCGCAAAGGAAGCCGCGAGCAGGACTAGAGCCTGATACCGGAACATGGAATCATTATGCTGCGACGGCGCCAGCGACAGGGCCGGGGGAATCAGCTCAGTATCGAGCGCCGCATGCGCAGCCGGAACGGTTTTTTCGATGCCCGCCGGAATGCAAGCATGTCGAGCGCGGCAGCCACTCAGGGATCCCCGTGGGCAGCAACGTACTCCAGCGCGCGGCCGGCCATTTCCTTCTCGCCTTTGTAAGCCAGCAACTGCGGGGCATCTTCCAGGCGGATCCACTTGGCAAGGGCGACTTCGATGCGCATCTCCGGAACGATTTGATCGATGCGGCCGGAGCGGTAGCGCATCAGGTAGAAGCTGACAATCTTGAACACGCGTTCACCGTCGCCCCAGGAGCGAACGTAGACGTACTTCACGTCGCCCAGTTTGGTCACCAGATCGGCCGTAACGCCCGTCTCTTCGCGGACCTCGCGCAGGGCGGTTTCGAGCGGTTTTTCGCCGGGATCCACGAGGCCTTTGGGCAAGGTAAGCACACTCTTGGGTCTTCGGACAGCGCGCCTAGCAGGGTCCGCTGCGCGCTCTGGAAGGGCTTGGCGAGGTTCGATCGCCGCTATCCACCAAGTGCCCTTCGCGTGCCGAAGGACCACGCCCCCTGCCGAGAACTCCCGCACCATACGGTGCAACTTAGCAGGATTACAGGTGTTAGTCACGGAGCCAGCGGGCTCCAGCCGTAACCGTTACTTACACTTGGTAACCCGCCTGTGGCACAAACGTGCCCTTACAGCGCCGCTGGCGTGTGTGGCATCTTATATTCTAGATAGCGGATCAGGCACTACCGGCCGGCGCCGGAGATGCGGAGTAGATGTGAAGCATCTGGGGAAGATCATTCGGTCGGTTCAGGCCCTGGGGCGGGAGCTTTCTGGCAAGACCAGCGCCCCGTTCGAGCGGCCTACTCCTGGCATCGGCCTGGCCCTGGGCGGGGGATTTGCCCGCGGCATCGCCCACATTGGAGTTCTGAAGGTTCTCGAAGAAGAAGGAATTCCGGTTCGCGTAATGACCGGCACGAGTGTGGGCGCGCTGATCGGCGCTTCCTATTGCAGCGGACTTTCGGCCGCGGAATTGGAAGAAGTTGCCCGCAACGTCCGCTTTACCACCTTTGCCCGCTGGACTCTTTCGCGTTACGGCTTCGCTTCGAATGACCGCATGATCTCGTTCCTCACCCGAACTTTGAAAGTAAAGACGTTTGAAGAGTTGCGCATTCCTCTGGGCGTCTCCGCCACCGATTTCAATACGGGCGAAGGTGTGGTGTTTCATTCCGGTTCACTTGTCGATCCGGTGCGCGCCAGTTGCGCCTATCCCGGAATGTTTCTGCCAGTCGAGATTCGCGGACGCTACCTGGTCGATGGCATGCTCTCGCATCCTGTGCCCACGCGGCCACTGCGCGAAATGGGATCCGAGCGCGTGCTCGCTGTACATCTGAGGGGCACTTGGGCGAAAGGCGGCGCGCCCCGTCATCTCTTCGACGTGATCGGACAATCCTTCGCCATCGCGCAGGACGCCATGTCTTCTTTGTGGCGGGATGCCGCCGACCTGGTCATCGAGCCCGACGTAGCCGGCTTCGCTTACGACGACTTCAAGCGCGCTCCCGAACTCATTCACGTCGGCGAAGTAGCCATGCGGAACGCGCTGCCCGCAGTTCGCAAATGGCTGGAAGTTCCGGCGGAAGCGCCTGTCCCCGCCAAGCCGCGCCGCGCGGTTGCACGGCCCGCGCCCATGCCCGCAGACTAGCCGACCAATACGCAGCTAGGCTACAAAAATAGCTCAAATACCGGTCCCCTTAGATCCGCGCTGCAAGCTCCATCTTTGTCCATCGCTTACATTATCGGGTTGGTTATGCGGCTCAATCTCTTGGAAGTCGGTTGATCTCTGCTGATCCCGGCTCAATGTAGTCTCAGAATCCCGCTTGACAAACTCACGAACGAAGTTTTACATTATGTCTAGTCAGACTAGTCATATTAAGGTCTCGATGGCAAAATCCCTGAAGAAGCACGGTCGCCGAGTTGTACCCACGCCCTCTCCCAACCTAAAGACCGCCGAGTCCTGGCAGATCCAGACCGCGAAAGCGCGCTTCAGCGAAGTGTTCCGGAGGGCGCGAGCGGAGGGGCCGCAACGCATCACGCGGCAAGGCAAGGAAGGCGTGGTGATGGTTGCCGAAGAGCAATACGCCCGTCTGGTAGGCAAGTCTCATCAGCCCAAGAATCTTGTGCAGTTTTTCCGTCAATCGCCCCTGGTGGGTGTCGAACTTGATCTGGAGCGGGACCGCGACCCCGGACACGACATTGATCTATGAGCGGATTCCTGCTGGACACAAATTGCATTTCCGAACTCGTTCGCAGCAAGCCCGAACCACGGGTGTTGGAGTGGATGGAGGCGGC
>JBAVAV010000627.1:0-2609 GCA_049585895.1 Candidatus Sulfotelmatobacter sp.
GAGGAAAACATTTCCCGCGAAGCCGTAGCCACCGCCGGCCAGTACACCAGCCCGGAAGATTTTCAGTCGCTGATTCTGGAGATGGGACGCATCCCAGCCGAGCGCAACACGACCTATACGCGTATCAACATCAAGCTGCCGCTGGATGAGTTCACCGCGGAGGAGACACTGGAGCCGGAATTCGCATGAACGCTACTCCTGGCCGCCCGGTCGCGATCCTGGGCGGCACCGGTCCCGCCGGCACAGGCTTAGCGTTGCGCTGGGCGCGGGCGGGAGAGAGGATCATTATCGGCTCGCGCGACGCGCAGCGCGCTCAAGAGACGGCAGACAAGATCAGGAAAACAGCGGGGGCTCAGGCCCGCGTCTCCGGCATGGAAAATTCCGCGGCCTGCGCCGCCGCCGATATCCTGATGCTGACCGTGCCCTTCGAAGGCCAGGCGGCGCTGCTCAAGCAGCTAAAGCCGGCGATTCGTCCCGGCAGCATTCTCATCGACGCCACGGTTCCGCTCGCAGCCGGCGTTGGCGGACGCGCGTCGCGCACGCTCGGTGTCTGGCAAGGCTCGGCCGCGCAGCAAGCCGCGGAACTTGTCCCCAAAGGCGTCAGCGTGGCCGCCGCATTCCACAACGTTTCCGCCGAACTTCTCAACGGAGACGAAGCGCTCGATTGCGACGTCATCGTCTGCAGTGACGACGCGAACGCAAGTCAAATCGCCCGCGAGCTGGCCGCGAAGATTCCTGGCGTGCGCACTATCGACGGCGGCAAGCTGGAAAACGCCCGCATCGTCGAGCAGATCACCGCATTGCTCATCGGCCTTAACATCCGCCACAAAGGCCACGCGGGAATCCGCATCACCGGGTTGCCGCCAGAAGCGTATCAGTAAGAATGGTAGGTTTCGACTGACGACGAGAACCTGGGCACTGTCCGGTTGGGGAGATCCCCCACAGATCTAGTCTTCCACCGCCTGCGCCGTCATCTCCGGCGGCTCGCCGCCCGCCGTGGCCTGGGCCATGATCAGCCGCCGGGCTTCCACACGATTCTTCGGCCATTGCAATCCGAACCAACCTGCGCCCAGAACGGACGCCAGCCCGCCAATCGCTATGGTGAGTGGCGCGCCCAACCGCTCTGCCAGAGAGCCGCCCAGCAGCGCGCCAATCGGAGCCATGCCCATGAACATCATCGAATACACCGCCATCACCCGCCCACGCAGCGCATCTGGCACCATCACCTGAATCAGCGTGTTCGAGCACGCCATCTGCAGCATGATCGTGTAACCGACCGGCAGCAGCAAGACTACTGAAATCCAGAACGAATGCGACAGCGCAAACACCACCAGACTTGCTCCGAACCCGGCGCTGCACCACGCCACCCATCTCCCCAGGCCTTTCACGCCTTCGCGAAACGCCAGAGTCAGCGCGCCCAGTAGCGCTCCTACACCCGTAGCGCCCATCAAAATACCCAACCCCCGCGCTCCGCCATGCAGAATCCGGTCAGCGAAAATCGGCATCAGCACTACGTAGGGCATGCCCACCAGACTGACCAGCCCCAGCAAAAGCAAAAGCGCCCGGATAGGCGCAGTCCGGCTGACGAAGCGGAAGCCCTCCATCATGTGCTCCAGCGGCGAGGCCATCGCTGCGCGCTTTGGGCTGTGCACCTTCATCATCAGCAATCCGATAATCACAGCGATGTAGCTCACCGCATTGGCAAAAAAGCACCAGCCTTCGCCAACCTTCGCCACCAGAATCCCCGCGATGGCCGGACCGATTACACGCGCGCCGTTGAACATGGAAGAGTTCAGCGCAATCGCGTTCATGAGATCGTCCCGGCCCACCATGTCCACAAGAAATGATTGCCGCCCGGGGATATCGAAGGCGTTCACCACCCCCAGCAAACTGGCCAGGACAAACACGTGCCAGACTTGA
The DNA here is from genome assembly GCA_049585895.1 of Candidatus Sulfotelmatobacter sp. GTDB lineage: Bacteria > Acidobacteriota > Terriglobia > Terriglobales > Acidobacteriaceae > Sulfotelmatobacter. The sequence goes on from JBAVAV010000627.1 coordinate 1,921, forward strand.
ATTCTTCCCAGCAACGTAAGTGCCGCCAGAGTAAAAGCCAGCAGCATCGCGGAAATCTGCGTGGCGATCACGATGTGGCGGCGGTTGATGCGATCGGCGGTGATCCCGCCGAGCGGCGCGAATAAAAAAACGGGAATCTGGCTGGCAAATCCCACCGACCCGAGCAGCAGCGCCGAACGGGTCAGCCGGTAGACCAGCCAAGCCTGGGCTACGCTCTGCATCCAGGTGCCGATGAGTGAGATCAGTTGTCCACTGAAAAAAAGCTGGAAGTTACGATGCCGCAACGCCCGGCCCGCGGCCTGCCAGCGAGATTTTCTCGCTGGCGCGTCGGGGGCGCTTTCGATAGTTTGCTTGGGATCTGCTGAGATTTTCGCTTCCGGCACAGTGTCTTTGGATGACGTTGGCTGCTCCTTGAATCACTATAAATCCGGATCACGATAACTCGAGTCGCGCGCCCCTTTTTTGCGATCAAAATTGCGGCCCACCGCGCCGGGGTGCTTTTCGCACCGGTCACCAACTTGTAACTTCCCAGGCGGAGTAAGGTGCGCTACAGTGGAATGGTGTCCCGTCCCGGCGACTCTGCCACGAGATAACCCGATCATGACTACTCCTCCGATTCAAGAAGAACGCCGCATTGGACAACGCTTCCCCTACAATCTTCCGGTCTCCCTTCGGGAACCGTCCACCGG
>JBAVAV010000628.1:0-8174 GCA_049585895.1 Candidatus Sulfotelmatobacter sp.
TTCATGTAGACAGGAATCAAACTTATGGCGACAGCAACTCAACAGAACGTTCTGGAAGCGCAGGGACGCGAGGCCGGCAACAAGAACCACGCCCGGCGCGTGCGGCGCGACGGCAAGATTCCGGCAGTGGTTTATGGCGCGGGCCAGGACTCGCTCCCGGTCAGCGTCGATCCGCGACAGGTGTCGCGCATTCTCGGCTCGGAGAGCGGCCACAACACGATTTTCGATCTGGCGCTGAACGGCGCCGAGAGCATCAAGGCCATGATCGTCGACTGGCAGTACGAGCCGATCAAGGGCAAGTTGCTGCACATCGATCTAAAGCGCATCGCAATGGATAAGGCGCTGAGGGTGAGCGTCCCGATTCTGCTGAAAGGCGAGGCGCTGGGCGTGAAGACGGAGGGCGGCATTCTGGAACAGATCCTCCGCGAAGTGGAGCTCGAATGCCTGCCGGGCGATATCCCGAGCCACATCGATGCTGACATCTCGCACCTGGTGTTCGGCACGGTGCTGCGCGTTTCCGATTTGCCGCATGGCGAGAAGCTGAAATTTCTTACGGACGCGAATCATCCCGTGGCGCACGTGGTCTCGGTGAAGGAAGAAGTTGTGGCAGCGCCGGAAGCGGTGGCGGCCGAAGCAGGAGCTCCGGCTGAGCCTGAAGTCATCAAGAAGGGCAAGCAGGAGACTGAAGGCGAGGAAGGCGCTGAGGCTCCCGCGCCGGAGAAGGCCGGGAAGCCCGAGAAGGCTGAAAAGAAGGAGAAGAAATAGAACGGCCACGGATCAGCACGGATTCACGCGGATCAAGACAAGAGTCTTTAGGGATTTATCAGTGGTGATCCGCGAAAATCCGTGGCAACCAAGGTTGCGGAGGCAAGTCTCACAGGCGTGAAACTGATCGTAGGTCTCGGCAATCCGGGTGAAGAGTATGAGCTTTCGCCGCATAATTTGGGATTTCTGGCGATTGATCGCATTGCCGGGGATCTCGGCGTGGAAGTCAGAAACCGGCAATGCCGGGCGCTGACGGCGCGGGTGGTGATCGGCGAAGAAACCGTGCTGCTGGCCAAACCTGAGACCTTCATGAACCTGAGCGGTGTGTCGGTCCGTGAGCTGGTCGAGAAACACCAGGCACAGCCGGAGTCGGACCTGATTGTGATTCAGGACGAACTGGATTTTCCGCTGGGCACGCTGCGGATTCACACGCGGCGAAGTTCGGCGGGGCACAACGGCATAGAGTCGATTATCGGGGCGCTGGGAACGAAGGATTTCCTGCGCATCCGGATGGGCGTGGCGCCGGAGCGCAAGGTGGAGGACGGCCAGCGGTATTTGCTGGCGCCGATGCGCAAGGCGGATCTGAAGGTGGTAGACGGCGTACTCGATACTGCCGAGGAGGCGGTCAAGGCGATTTTGAAAGAGGGTTCGGCGGCGGCGATGAACCGGTTCAACCGGAAAGAGCCGGAAGAGAGCGAAAAAGATTAGCCACGGATTTACACAGATTCTCACGGATTAAGGTCTTTGAGAATTGTTTGGTTTATCCGGGTTGATCCGGGAGAATCCGTGGCTCAAGGTTTTGGGATTTGGAGATAGCGAATGAATCGTACTTATGAGCTGATGTTTATTGTCCGGCCGGATATGGCGGACGAAGATCTCGACAAGCTGATTGCAACGCTGGAGTCGTCGGTGCCGGCAGCCGGGGGCGCGGTGAAGAGCGTGGACCGGATGGGCAAGCGGCGCCTGGCGTACATGGTGCGCCGGTTCCGCGAAGGCATCTACATCCTGATGACCATCGAAGGCGGCGGTCCCGTCATTCATGAACTGGAGCGCCGGTTGCGCGTCACCGAGCCGGTGATCAAGTTCCTCACCGTGCGCGTTGACGAAGAACACAAGCGGCTCGACAAGATCAAGAAGCTCCGCGATGCGCGCAAGAAGGTGAGCGCGCAGCCCGCGGCGGTTGCGGCAGAAGCTCCCGCAACTCCCGCAGCGACGGTGGCGGAAACTCCAGCGGCGACGGTTTGAAGAACTGTGACCGGTCCAGTGCCGGTGACTAGTTGCGCGGCGCATGGAAGAGATTTGAGCGGCTCCTATCGCTGATCAGTGATCACTGACCGCTGGCACCTGCATTAATTTAATAAGGAGAATTATGGCTGAAGAAACCAAAGCACCTGTTGCCGATCAACCCGCGAGCCCAGCGCCGCGCGAGTCCCACGGACCACGAAGCGATCGTCCGGGTGGAGACCGTCCGCGTTTCGGAGGCGGCGGAGGCGGCCGTTCCGGGCCCGGCGGGCCGGGGCGCGATGCGGGCCGCAAGTTTTTCCGGCGCAAGAAGGTCTGCAAATTCTGCGTGGAAAAAATCGAAGACATCAACTACAAGGACTACCGCATGCTCGGCCAGTTTGTGGCCGAGAGTGGCAAGATCGTGCCGCGGCGGCTGACCGGCGTGTGCTCTCCGCATCAACACCGGCTTTCGTCTGCGATCAAGAAGGCACGGAACATCGCGCTGCTGCCCTTTGCCGGGCGGGCAAGTTAGAGGACCCAGCTTTCAGCTATCAGCCGTCAGCTCTCAGCTTGTTCGCGGCGAGGGTTGGATTTGGCTGAAAGCTGAGAGCTGATAACTGACAGCTCAAGACGGAGTCATACCATGGAAGTGATTCTCAAAGAAGATGTAGCCAAACTGGGCGCCCGGGGCGATGTGGTGAAAGTCGCGGAAGGATATGGACGCAATTTCCTTTTGCCGCGCAAGCTGGCCATTGAGGCCAATGAGGGCAACAAGGCCGTCATTGTGCAGATGAAGGCTGCGTCGGTGCGGCGCTCGGCCAAGGAAAAGTCACAGTCGGAAGAACTGGCCAAGCAGTTTGACGGTATATCGGTTTCGTTCGAGCGCAAGGCAGGCGAGCACCAGCAGCTGTTCGGATCAGTCACATCGGGCGACATCGCAGATGCACTCGAGAAGAAAGGCTTCAATCTGGATCGGCGCAAGATCCAGCTGCACGAGCCGCTGAAGACTGTGGGCGAGTTCACGGTCCCGATCAAGCTCCACAAAGACGTGACCGCACATTTGAAGGTGGTCATTGGGAAAGAAGCGGTAGAGTAGGTGTTGAGAATTTCGGTTTGAACAGCCCGACCGGAGCCTTCGTGCTTTTCAGCCGTGCCTACGGAGTCTGTGCCGTAGCTTCTCTTTCGCCCCTTCGGGGCTAGTTCTTATCCACCTTCCACCCACGGCTTACGCCGTGGGCTGCATTCTTGCGCCGCTTCGCGGCTGAACACTGGCGTCACTTCCACTTTTCACCGAGTCTGCAGATGCCGTTGGTAACCCGTTCGTACACTCCCTTCCGGTAACCCTTAGTAACCATGCGCTTCGCCTGATGCAGCCGTACAATTGGCGTTGTCCGAGCGGTCATTTTCGCATTTGGAAGATGGCCTTCGGGACCTGCTCAGGGATGACCAATAGGTGTGAGCAGGTTCCCGGACAAGACCAGGGGCTGGAGTCCGCACGCATATGGCGTTTGGTTTCGGGTTCAACAAAACGAAGGTTCTCAGCGCTGCGGAGAAGTATGTCCAGCAGGGCAAGCTGCAGAATGCGATCTCCGAGTACGAGAAGATCCTCAAGAGCGACGCCAAAGACCTTACTGTCGCCAACACGGTCGGCGATCTTTACGCCCGCCTCGGTGAGAACGGCAAGGCCACCGATTGCTTCAAGAGTGTCGGTGATGCTTATGCCAGCCAGGGTTTCACGGTCAAGGCGATCGCTATCTATAAGAAGATCAGCAAGCTGAAGCCTTCGCTGGAAAGCGTGCTGAAGCTGGCTGAGCTTTATACCCAGCAGGGTCTGTTCAACGATGCCCGCTCCCAGTATCTGCAGGTAGCCGAAGAATTTCTGAAAGCCGGAGAGCTGGAGAACGCGGTTCGCATCTTCCAGAAGATTCTGGAGATGGATCCGGAAAATGTGAACATGCGGGTGCGGCTGGCGGAGGTTTATGTCCGCCTGAATAAGAAGAATGAGGCCTGGCAGATTTTCTCTGCCGCCGCCGAAAGCCTTCGGTCGAAGGGATCCTTGACCGGGGCCGAAGAAATCCTGCAGCGCATGCTGACGCTCGATCCCGGCAACAGTTACGCCCTGCTGATGCAGGGACGCAGTCTGCTCGAGTCCGGCGACGCAGAAGCCGCGATCGAGTCATTGCAAAAGATTTCCGATCTCGATTCCAATCCCGAGGGCCTGCGCGATCTGCTCAAAGCGTACCTGGCCACGGGTCGGCTCTCAGATGCGGGAGCGTTAGCCAACAAGCTGCTGACCGTTCACAACGACCTGGCGTCAATCGCCAATTTCGCCGACGCTCTGATGCAGGCCGGCCAGTATGAGACTGCGCTTCAGGTTTATGACCGGCATGCCGAGCGCCTGCTGGCGGAGAATTCTGAAAAGGTTTTGCAGAATCTGCACAGCATGATCGGGCACGTACGGGATAATCCCGATTCGCTCGAGAAGCTGCTCGACCTGTTCCACAAGGCGGGAGAGACCACGCATACCAGCGAAGTGACCGAGCTCCTGGCGCATGCCTGCGTGCAGTCCGGACAGCCGGCGCGGGCTCGCGATCTGTATCAAAAACTGGCCGCAATGGAGCCTAGCAATCCTCTGCACATGAAGAATTACCAGCAGATGGTAGGCCAGCTCGGCGGCGTCCGGAGTACCCAGGGCATTTCGTCGGAAGAAGCGGCTGTGATCGTGGATGAGCTGGAAGCCACCGCGCCTTCCATCCAACAGCATTATCCGGATGCGGTTGCCCTGGCGATTCGAGCAGCCCTTACCGACGCGGAGCTTTTCATTTCCTACAACATGCCGGCCAAGGCTCTGGGGCCGCTCACCGCCGCCCTGCCCCAGGCGCCCAGCGACCAGCGCTTGAATCAGCGCCTGGCCGCCCTGCATACCCGCGCCGGACGGTTTGCCGAGGCTGCCGTCTGCTGCCGTACGCTGCAAGACGTCTATTCCGAAGCTGGGTATCCGGACGAAGCGACGCGTTATGGCGAGCTCGCCGATCGCTACGAAGAGCGTTCGACCGTTCGCGAGGCGAGTGTTTCGATTGCTGAACAAGTGGATATTGCCTCGGATGAATTCTCGGAAGTTGGGGCGTCATCTCCTTGGCCCGCTGCGGAACCCGGGATGGCTGAGGAAGCGGGAGCCGAGTTCGCAATTGCAGAGGAGTCAACTGCTGAATCCGATCCCGCGCCCGCCGAAATCGATCTCTCCTCGGAGTGGGATGACACCATTAAGATTGACGCCGACACAGCCGCCGCCGAAGCGGCTGAGATTGAAATCGCCGATGCCGTGGGCGACCATGATGTCTCCGACAGCAGGATCGATGAGACGATCGAAGAGATCCGCTTCTACGTCGAGCATGGCATGCCCGAGCAGGCGGCGGAAACATTGGCGAGGCTTCAGACCCTAACCCACGATGACGCCAAGCTCGCGCCCATCCGCGCCGAGGTCGAGGCGGCCATGCAGCATGCCGCCGCGGCGGAAGAGGTGGAACCTGAAGCCGTAGCCGAATATAAGGTCGAAGAACCCGTCGCCGAAACGGCGCTGGAAGAGGCGGGCGCCTCTCCAAACCCTAGCATCCAGCAATCTACTCCGGCCGAAACAGGATCTGAGATTCCAGCTGTTGCCGCGTTTAAGACCAGACCTCGAGCTGCTCAACCGAAGCCGGGCGCGCTCAAGGAATTTGTCGCGGACCTCGAGTCCTCTTTAGGCGAAAGTTTTCTGCCGAAAACAACCTCTCACGACGACGAAACGTTTACGGCGCGGACAGCCACGCCGGACAACGTGGAGAGTAACCTCGCGCCTGCCGCGCACGCAGAACCCGTGGTTACAGGCGAACAGCACAGCCAGGTTCTGGGGGAACTTGTTGCCGATCTTGAGGGTGCCCTGGGCGATGATTTCCTCAAGCATACTCCGGGTGAACCTGTAACCGTACCAGGGACGGCTCCGGCCGAAGCGTCAGCGCCCGTTTCAGTTGCCGCTCCGCATGTCACCGCGCCTTTAGCCAGCGCTGCCGCCGCCGCCGCCGCATCTGCTGCGACGCCAGCGCTGCCACGGCAAACTCCAACACCAGTCGTGCGGCCGGCCACGCCGGTGGTGGGGCCCAATCCGCAGACTTCTCCAGTTTTTCCGGGCGTATCCCTGCCTGCCGCCGCCAAGTCTTCACCATTTGGCGAGGAAGCCGGCGTTGATCTGGCCGAAATGTTCGGCGAACTCAAACACGATCTGGAATCGGACGTCGCCTCAGCGGACGAGGACCCTGAAACCCATTACAACTTAGGCATCGCTTTCCGCGAGATGGGCCTTCTGGATGAGGCGATCGGCGAGTTGCAAAAGACCTGCCAGGCGTTCGATCACGGACATCCTTTCCCGCAGATCATGCAAGCCTATACTTGGCTGGCGCAGTGCTTCCTGGAAAAAGGCGTGCCTGAGGCTTCGATGCGCTGGTACCAGAAGGCACTCGCCGTCCCGACCATTGACGAAGAGACCCGCATCGCTCTCCACTATGAGCTCGCCGCCGCCTATGAGAGCTCCGGCGATAAACCTTCCGCCCTAAAGCATTTCATGGAAGTTTATGGCCGCAACATCGACCATCGCGACGTTGCCGAGCGCATCAAGGCCCTGAAGTCGTAGAATAGTTCGATGGGACCGGTCCCTAACTTTTTCTTGCGTGTATGCCAGGGACTGTTCTGGCGTTCCGTCATTTTTCCTCTATCGCGGCGGCGGAGCGCCGTGTGAGCACCGATCCTAAGCTGTCGCTGGAAAACAGCCCAGCCTCGCCCACCGCAGCGGTACAGCCGGCCATGGAAACTGGCAGCACAGTGCTCGACTCCCCGCCATCGCCGCTGGCCCAGCCTCGCGGCGGCGTGCAGCTCTGGCTTCACCGGACATCGGTGTTTCTCTTCGTTCTGATCAGCGCCGTTGCCGGCGTGCTGCTCGTGATCCTGCCCTGGACTCCGGAGTGGACCGACAACTACCTGCTACTCTCGTTTCCCTGGCTGCGCGATTTTGTATCCAGTGGCTTCTTTCGCGGTTTGTGCAGCGGGCTGGGATTGCTCGACATCTGGATCGGCTTCTCGGAGGCGCTGCACTACCACGAGCACAAGTAGGCCCCGAAAGTAATGCGGCGTGCCGCGATTCCATCCCTCTGGGGCCGCATCTTCGATATTCTGAGACTTATACTCTGAGACTCAAACGCACTTTTAGCTTCTTCAACGAGATCAATTCCATGTCTGACAAGCTGAAATCGGCACCGCTCGCATATCGCAACGAAACTTTCCTGAACAGTCCGGATGGACGCATTCTGCGTATTTTGTCGGAATATCAGGAACCGCTGGCGCGCTTCCGCCGCGAACAGATCCAGGACACGGTCGTTTTCTTCGGCTCGGCGCGCTTTCAGGGTGGCGACGCCGCCCGGAAGAGTCTAACTACGGTGGAGATAAATCACGGCAAGACTCCGGCATTGGAGCAGGACAAGAATCTGAAGCGCGCGCTCGCCGGCCTGGATATGGCCCGCTATTACGAAGACGCCCGCCGACTGGCCTTCATGCTAACCGAGTGGTCGATCAAGATCCCCGCCCGCCGGCATCGTTTCGTAGTCACCACAGGCGGCGGGCCGGGCATCATGGAGGCGGCCAACCTTGGCGCCCACGAAGCGGGAGGAAAAAGCATCGGACTGAATATTCATTTACCATTCGAGCAGAGTCCCAACCAGTACATCACGCCTTCGCTGAACTTCGACTTCCACTACTTTTTTATGCGCAAGTTCTGGTTCGCCTATCTTGCCAAGGGACTCGTCATCTTCCCGGGCGGGTTCGGAACCATGGACGAGCTTTTCGAAATCCTCACGCTTGCCCAGACCGATAAGCTGGCTAAGAAAATTCTGGTCATCATTTACGGCAGCGAATACTGGAAGAAAGTCATCAACTTCGAGGCCTTCGTGGATGCAGGCGCGGTCTCCCCGCAAGATCTGGACCTGCTCAAAATGGCGGATACGCCGGAGGAGGCCTTCGAATTCCTGCGCGAAGGCCTGACAAAATATCATCTGGGCGGGGTACCGAAGAAAGAAGAGAAAGAACGCGAAGTCACGCCGGAGATCGCGAAAACCAGACCGTAGATATCAAACGTTCATGTGGGGACAGCCGCCCTCGGC
>JBAVAV010000629.1:0-15251 GCA_049585895.1 Candidatus Sulfotelmatobacter sp.
CTATTGATCCAGAAGCCTAATCCGGGCGCAGTTCCGGATGTCGAACTCTCGCTACGCACCACAGCATAGTTGTCGCTCGCGTCAAACCCCAGCGAAGTTCTCTGCCAGTTCGAGCTGTTCGTATAACTGGAGTACACGTGAAGGTTCTGCGCGTTCGTTCCGTTGTACTCGCCCAGGTCATTTGCATCTTCCTGAAAAAGATTCGAGAAGTAAGAGCTCGTCGCTGTCGTTGCCAGCTTCTGCGGCGTTCCGCCGTTCGCCGACACATAAAAATTCCCGTCGTTCGAAATTCCCAATGCCGACGTTCCCGCCGCCGCCGCTCCCATCGCGCCCCCGGGAATCGGCGAACTCACCGTCCACGGTCCCGCCACCTGCAATTGGCCATTCACCGTCACATTTCCGCTCACCGTCACGTTGCCGGTGAAGTTTCCGGCCGCCGCCGAAACTCCACCGCTGCCGCTGTAGTTGAGTGTGGTTCCACTGTCCGTCAGCGCGCTATCGCCAGTCACCTCTGTTCCATTGGCGGCGTATACGGCTACCTGCGCCCCCGATCCACTGTTCACCGTTCCTGACCCGCACCCCGTGCATGTCCCCGTGACAGTGAGATCTCCATTCACCGTCACCGGAACATTGAACGTCTTCGCCGAGGTCGTCAATCGCTCCTTGAAGTTGCTGTTGTCTCCGATGTTCCCAATGTAGAGTGAGATCGCCGAAGGCGCTCCCAACGCCAGCTGTGCGCCGCTGCGCGGACCAACGCTGCCTTGATCGAGCCCGATGAAAGTATCGTTGGCGTCGTTCGGAGGCCGGAACAAAGTCGTGGCCAGAGTCTTCGCCGGATTCGAGTCCACAAGCGTGATCAGGTGTTGCGAAGTGATGGTTGCCGCGGGCGAGAGTTCGAAATTCAGCCGACCTTTAACATTAGCTGCAGTGGAACTGCCGCCCGCATTCACTCCGTTGTTCAGCAGCAACCCACCTACCGGCCCAAACCCGTTGCCGTGGCTGTCCCCCTCCATGCATTCAATCCACGCCCCACCGTATGAAACTTCTCCGCCTCCCGAGCACTGTCTCACGTAGATGGTCGGCCGCAAGAAACCCGCTTCGGAAATCCATGCCGAACTGTTGGCGCTGCCGCTATCGCTGTCCAGCATCGCCGAAGATACCTGCGCCGGATTCTGTCCTCCGCTGCCCAGCAGCACGAGCCCGCCCGGCCAATAGTTGAGTGCCGGAAAGTATGTCGGCGTCGCAATGCTGTAACTCGAGGTGCTCACCGCCGCGCTGTCGGTGTAAGTGCAAACCAATCCACTGCACTGCGGCTGCGCCACCGCCACCGACCCGCAGCCAGTCGTGCTCCCGCCGCCGCATGCTCCCTGCACTGGAAACACTGGGGTGTTGGCCGCGAGCGTCCCCGGTTGCATACGTACCAGGTCATAAGTGACCGTGCTCAATGAACTGCCGCTCAGAATATTCGGCACGCGCGGCCACTGCACGCTGATATTACCGCTTCCGTTCGTCGCGGCATACCCGGCATACAATGGGTAGGACACTCCCTGAATCGAGTCGTGAACCACGACGTAGTAGCTGTACGGCATCGATCCCGTATTCGTGAACTGCGGCATCCAGCCGTTGGGTTGCTCGCCTCCCCGCACCGTTAAAGGCTGCCCGCCTGAGTAGATGATTCCCGCCGCACTGAACGCGTTCCCCAGATACGGATTCGGACACGGCCCGGCGCCCTCTTCGTTGTACACATTGTCGACTTGCGTTCCCCCGAAACTGCCCAGAACATTCGACGTGAAGATCCCCCACATCCCGAATCCCTGGATCACACTGTCGGTAACATGCACCGTATTGTTGGCGTAAACCGTGATTCCATTCCCGCCGCACTGTGCGCTGATGTTGAGCTTGTCCAGCCACAGCACCGGCGTGGCCGCGGTGGTTCCCGCCGAATACACGAACGAGGCGCAATGGTTTGCCGTGCACAACAGCCCCTGCCCGGCGTTGTCGAAGTTTCGGATCGTGGCCGCCTGGTCATTGTCCACGACAAAGAATTGGTTGAACTTCCCACCGCCCGCCGCCGTGTACTTGATATCTTCCATTGTTCCCGGCAGCGCATTGTCTTCGATAGCCGCATTCTGGATGGCGACTGTGCCCGGCGTCACCGCCGCCGCAATGTTTCCGTCCGTTTGGCTGTAGCTGATCGACGTGCCGGAAATCGTGACTGGACCGTGACTGCCCCAGTACACCGGATTGTCGGTGAAGTTGATGTTTACGACATCGCCGCTTTGAATCGTGCTGCAGCCCGAAGCCACCGTGATCGTGACCACGTTCGATTGCCTCTGCGTATTCGTGACCTGGCATCCGTCGGAGGTAATCGTCGAAGTCAAATGCACACCCCGCACTGTGACCGCGCCATAGTGATTGGAATTGGTCAGATCGCCGAGAACCATGCAGCGGTCGCGAGTGGAGCAGGTGAGCAGGGTTCCGTTGCCCTCGATCAGCGCCTTGCTGCAATGCGCAAATATCGTTCCGTGCACTGGTAGTGCATTCCCGGTCGCGCCGGTCGCGGGAAGAATCACATGGGCGTTCGGATTGCCGCCGCCGCCGTTGGGCACTCCGCAAGCGTCGTTGATCGCCTCTTGAATTCCACTCGAGGCGCTGCTCAATGCATACGCTGCCGCGTGCGTGTTTTGCGGCGTAAACACGATCGTCCCCGACGCCGCTCCGCTCGTGCACGTCCCGCCTGTCACCATCGCCGGCTCCGGCGTTCCCTGTCCGCTGAGGTAGACGAAGTACATCGAGTTCCCGCTCGTATCCACTCCCAGGGGACACGGTGAAAGCGTCACCGTCGCCGATGTTCCGCCCACGAGACTTCCGCTGGGACTTACACTCCAGTTATCCATTGCCGTCACATACCGGATGCCGCTGAGATTGTTAACGCTCAGCTGAGTTCCCACGGGCTGCGCGATATTCTGGCTGGTAACCGGGCCGGTCACGACCCCGCCTGCCGCGCCGCTCGGCGTCGCCGGCGCATATTGCCCCGCTGACAATGAATATGCCAGCACTTGCCCGTCGGTGGGCGCCGTCGCTGCCACCGGCACGCTTTGAATCTCGATCGCGTTCGCACTCGACCCGCACCCGCCCCACGTTCCGTTCCCCAGCAGGCAACTTGTGGACGAAGCCGTCCCGCTGCCCAACTCTCGCGTCGGCACCAGCCCACTCACCACATCGGCCGTTGCCGCCGCGGTCGAGTCGACGTATTGCTTGGCCGCCGCCTGCAGCGGCGCCGCCGGATTTCCGCTCAGCGTCAAAGGTCCCGTGAGCGTTCCGCCCGCGGTCGGCAGGAAGTTTCCCGACCCCACGGTTGCGATCGACGAATCCACGTACGCCTTGTTGGCGACGTCTCCGGTGTTCACCGGCGCGGGAGTATTTGGAGGCATCGCAAATGTTTTTGTTCCGCCAATCGTCTCAGTCCCGCTTAGGTGAACTACCGCATTGTCATTCGCTTTAGTCGCCAGCTGCGTATTCATATACTGCATCGACACGGGCTGGGCCGCGGTCCCTGATCCCGGTGTGGTTCTCACCGTCGCCAGGTTCGCGGGAGATGTCGTCGGGACCACCCAGTATTCCGTTCTCACTTCGCCCGGGCCCAGTTGATACACCACGGTGTAGTACATGCCTGCAGGAGTTGCTCCTGCGTTCGGCGCCAGCCCCACGTTCAATGCGCCGTTCGTTCCCAGCGTGACATTCGTGATTCCCGCCGCAACCGCTGTGCCGCTCGCGGTCACAAACGCCGGCCACGTGATCACCAGGATCCCTTGCGCTGGCGAGCCATCCGCCAGATACACGGTGTCGATGACGCTGGTCAGTGCTGGACCGCTCTGCGGAGCAGCCGCGGTAGCCCCAACTGGCCTGGGATGAGCCGAAGCCGGAAGCCGGAAGCCGAAAGCTGGAAGCCGAAAGCCAAAAGCCGTCACCACGATTGCCAGCACAAAATAAAAAAGCCGCCCCGCTGTACGGCATGTCTGAAACATAACTCCTCCGCAAAACTTGTTTAGAACGGACACCTTCTCCGCCTGCTCATCAAGAACCCGAAAACCAAACCGTAAGCCGAAGCCGGAAGCCTTGCTATCGCCGTCCGTTCAAGAAATCTTCTACGCTCCGTACATAGACTTCGGCGAAGTCCGCCACCGGGCGGCGCGCCTCAATCAAATCCATGGCTTCTTCGATCGGCCAACCCATCACGCTCAGCAGCGCCAGCGCCATCATCGGCGCGCGGTGCACACCGGCCGCGCAGTGAATGAAAACCTTCGCCCCCGCCGTATCCAGCGCTTCCAGTGCGAAACTGACGCCCCGCTCAAATACTTCCGCGGGCTTCGGCTCGAAGTCATCGTCAATCGGATTCCAGCACACCCTGACGCCGTGTCCGTTTGCCAGCGGCGTGTCATCGAACTCGATCTGCATGTCGATGATGTGCGTGATGCCCGCCCGCACCACCGCCGCCATGTTGTCCGCCGTCCAGATTCCGCCACCGACCCCGATCCGGTCGGTCAGCCACGTGATGTCCATCCCCATCCTATGCCGTGTAGGGCGGACCCTCTTGCCCGCCAGAATTTCGCCCCGCGGAATCCGCCGGCTCGCATCCGGGCTCGGTTCCAGCCGCAGCACGGATACTCTCAACTCGTTTCCCATTTTCATTTTACGTGATCCTCGAGGACCATCTCTCGCAGTTGGTACTGATGGGAAGGGCACGTAATCGTGCGGTAAATTTACGAGACGACAATGCGGCTATGGCCGCTAAGGCAGCAGCCGCTAGTTCACGCTCTCGCCTGGTTCGCTCTTAACCGACCTCTTTCCCACGGCCGGATTAGGATTCGCTGACTCCACCGTGGTACCGGCTGTGCCGTCCGGCGCTTCTTCCGCATCTTCCTCGCTCATGGCCTCTGGATCAGCCGGCTCGACCAGCTGCTTCATCAGCGTATTCTGCATCCAATCTTCCTCCGGCTTCGCCGCCGTCGCTTCCGTCGCCGGATAGAGTCCCACCGCCTCGAACAAGTACTTCGCCGACGCCAGTTGGCCGGTCTTCGCGACTTTGATCACTCCAGTCGCGATGTCTTTCGCCGAGATCCTCACCAGATCGTTGATGTTCTCCCTCACCTGCACCATGTCCGCCGGCTTCTTAGTTCTTGTCGTCGTCCGTTTCTTCGCGGGATCCTTCGCCGTTGTCTTGCTTTTCCCCTGTGTTTTCTTCATGCTCAGACACATCTCCCGAGATTCTTTAACGTTGTCTTGAAACCGGCGCCACTCGGGACCTACAGAGCGATGCCCACCTGCCCCAAAAAACGAAAGGCGCGCTTGGCAGCGCGCCCTCACAGAGTATTGCTTTTTTCTTTACTCTATAAAACTATTATAGCACATTGCATAGGGGTACTGTGACATTTTTTGAAATTTATTTTCTCCACCTTTTCAACCACTTGCGCAAAAAGCGGCCCCTTTGCCCTCTTGACAAGATTTTCCACAACCTGTTTTTGCGCCCAAACCTTCGCTGGTCATCGTGCTTCCTCCTTCGTTTCCGGAAGACGCTCCAGCAAGCCCGCCTTAAGGAACGCCTCGCTCAGTTCGTCAATAAGTTCCGGCAGCCTGCGTAAGAGTGTTCTGCGCGTGCACTGAAGAATTTGCGCCGCCGCCTCGTGGTCGTACTCTTGCAGGCAGACCCGGGCAATCAGTTGCCGGTCGAAATCTTGCAGCCGGTCGAGGCATCGTTCCATATCGTGCAGAAAGATCACCCGCGATTCAAACGTGGTCGCGCTATGGGTTGAGATCTTCGCCCGGAATAACTCCCGTCCCAGCAGCGACGGCACTCTTCCCGCCTCCAGCGACCAGCGCATATAGCGACGCAGAAGGGCGTTGGTTTTCTTCCGGTAGAGCCAGAGGTCCGGATCCCGATCCCAATCCTCCTCCGCATTGTGATAAGTCGAACTCCCTGTCGGCGAACCCGCTGCGCACGCTCCATTCAGTTCCGGCGGTCGCGCCGGGAAGTTGTGCGCCGGCAACTCTTGCCACGAAGCTGCCCTTGGAGAAAACTCGCCGGGGGACTCTTGATCTGCCGTAGCCTTGAACAGTTGCCGCATCGTTTCCGCGTTCTCCGCTGGATCCTGCCCGTCCGCCTGTGCTGCGATCCACTCCACAAAGTCGCTCATGCCACACCTCCCGAAGCGTCCAGATCCATCCCCTCCTCGTCTTCGTAGCCGAGGCAGTCATCGCCCCATTGGGGTCCTTGCGGCAGCCGTGGTCTTCCCGGCTCGTGCGATGCCGGGGGTAGTTGGGCGATGTCGCGTCCGCAAGTCACGCAATAGATCTGGCATCCCCCCACGGGACGCAACCACAACCCGCCGCAGCGTTCGCAATACTTCAGTTCCAGGGACAACTCGTTCATGGGATTGATCTTCTCTGTTTTCGTTTTCATGCACTCCTCTGCTTTCTGACTCGGACCTCCGAGGTCTGCTGTGAAAAAACAAAAAGCCCTGCGCCGGTCTCCGCATCTAGTGCAGAGACCGCACGCAGGGCTCGTTTCATTTACGATGACCTGCTTGAGCTATTTACTTGTCAGATAAAGACGTGGGCCGTTTTTCCGGCCACCGGTGCTAGAGTTCCTGAGTCCTCTCTTGCGTCGCCGCGCCTCCCTCGCGTTGGCGAAAGTATCCCTCTTCATATCCTGATTTCAGGACCCTTCCGTTTTGAACAATCACGCTCACCCGGCCGCTGAAACGCAGCGCCAGCAGCAGGCGTTCCATGGCTGCCGACAGCACCTCGGCATCGCGCACTTTTCGCCGAAACTCGACAAAGTGCTTTTCTTCGTTGGAGTTATCGACACTACTCATGGCGGCCAGATCCCGAATGCAAATTGAGTTATAGGATTCTGTGATCGTATAGCTGCTAAATTTTGGCGTCAAGGTTGATATACCAAAACGACTGTGGAAATCTCGACGCAATAGCGCATTGCTATACGGCGCGTGCTATACTCCCAGCCATGAAATTTCGAGTGCTGCAAGATAATCTGCGCAAAACTCTCTGGGGGCGCATCGACGATGGCGATCTGACCGGCCTGCGCCTGGCCCAGCAGACCGGCTTCAAGCAGGCCCACATCTCCAACTTCTTGAATCGCAAGCGCGGACTCAGTCTCGAGGGCATGGACCGGGTCCTCTCGGTGCAGCATCTTTCGGTGCTGGACCTGCTCGACCCCTCCGAGGTCAACAAGCGCGCCTCCATTTTGCCTCCCAGCGATGACGAGTTTCAGAATGTGCTGCTCACAGACGGAACCGTCGCCGCCACCCAGCCCACGATTGTCAGCATGAACGTGAAAGAAATCCTGAAATTCAAGAAGAGTTTCCTGAAGAAGCTGAAGTCCGAGGCCGAAGGCGGCCGTAGCCACTGGGAGCGTTTTGTGCTGATCAAAGCGGACGCGCGCGAGGGCATGAGCATGTATCCGCGTCTGCTGCCCGGAGCCACCCTGCTGATCGACCGCCATTACAACTCGCTCAAGCCGTACCACAAGGGCGAGTTCAACATGTACGCCGTGCTCAAGGACAACACCTGCACTGTGAAGTACGTGGAAAGCGCCGGTAACCAACTGATTCTGCGGCCTCACAATCAGGCCTACCCGATCGAAGTCATCGCCATGGACGAGGGCAAAAAGGTAGGCGACTACCTGGTCGGCCGCGTGTCCCATATCGGCATCGAAACCTAGGGTCTGAGCGGCTGGAATTTACATCGACTCATGGTCTCTCCTGAATTGAGAAGAGGTCCGCGCGTTGCCGCAAAGCTTTTATCTCCACGGTCTTGCATGCGGGCCGTGGCAGCGGCCGATGGCTTTGGAGCGGCACGACTCTGGGTAACAGCGCAAGGCAAAACTTCGGCGAATGGAATTCCTTGCTACGAAGGCGCGGACCAGAGGCATTGAGATAGCAGATTAAAGCCGAGTCTGGGATCGAAACGCGACCTGTCACGCGGCGGCTTCGGCCGCCATTTGTTTTTCCAGGGTGGCGGTTTCCTGGGCTCCGGTCCGCCGCAGGACTTCTGCCGCGCGACTTGTCTTCGCTTCGTCCCCCGGGCACACCACATATACCAACACTCCCATTTCCCGCAGTTGATTCTCAAACCGTTCCGCATCCCTTTCGGGAAAACCCAACCCCACAAGCGTTCTCGAACTGCCCCAGCGGGCGGGGGCGTCCTCCCTTACCAGGGCTTGCAGGAACCCTTGGGAACGAACGAAGAAACCGACAGTCGGGATCATGACCGCGCCGAATTCGAGCAGCCAGCGCATCAATCCCGCGGTAGTCGCACTCGCCTCCCGGTCGGCAGTAAGAATATTTGCCTCGCGCATCGTGGTGGCAATGGGATGGGCGGGCGACACCATCATGCAGATATCTTCCTTGTGAAAGCCTGACTGATTGAGGGTCTGCACAACCTGCTGAAGGGCCACATCCTCAGGGTACATTCCGTAGGCGGCTGGCGTATTCGCTGTCATCGTCGGATTCTCCGAAATTCCCGTCTCTAAGAACCGCTCTTCCACAATCCAAGAAAACGGCACGCCCCCAGCAAACCCAAAGACCCGCAAGCCATCACGGGTTTACATGGCTTGACTGATCAAATTACGGAATCACGGGTGGGATGAAACTAGGGTAGATGCTGTAATGTGGCGTATTGCAAACGGCAGGGGTGCGATCACCGGGCGCCACGGAGGAGAGACAGGCCAGGCTGATGCCCTCCGTAATCTGCAGACGCTGCAATGGCTGGAACTTAGAGTAGCGGTGCAGTTTGAAAAAAGATTCGTATCAGGGCATCGCTTCAGCGATGCCAACAAGGGCTGAGTAACCAGCGGCTTTAGCCGCTGAGGCTTGCCCCACGGGGCCGCCGGCTGAAGCCAGTTTCAAACCCCGGCCTGAGGCGGTATGCCTGAAGGCATGCCCTGATACGAATCTATTCTCAAACTGACCCACTACCGAACTTAGACTGTCGACGCCGGCAGTCGACCCAAGCTAATGCCTGGCAGAAGGATTAAGATAGGATGAAATTCACGTGCCGCGACGTTCGAGCTCCAGCCCTGCGCAGACGCCAGTCGGCGATAACGGAACTGCTGCGTCATGCCAGGATCGTGACGGACCCGGAGAATTTGGCTTATCTGAATGCCGTGGCCGCGAGGCGAAGGAAAAAAGCTGTAATCCACTGCCTGCGTGCAAGAACGTGAGAGGGCTTGTTAGGATATGGGCGTTCCGTAGTGGCTCAGTTTGAATTCATTCTCCTGGGAGGCGTCATCCCGAAACGCGGCGTACTTCAGCCGCGTGAAGAATCTCCCATCGACACGGCCAGTGGGAGACCCTTCGTTCCGCCTGAAAGACGGCTGCACTCAGGATGACCCCAAACTATCGGCCGAAAAATTCAAATTGAGCCACTAACGGGCGTTCGTGCGGGTTTGTGCGGTTTCGACTCTGATCTAGAGTCCCAAGATGCAGACTGATCGAGGTCCGGGATTTACTGGTGATCTGCCCCGCTACGGTTTGGCGATCGCGGCGACCCTCGTCGCTTTGTGGCTCCGCGCCATCCTCTCGCCACTTCTGGGCACAAACAATCCTTATCACACCGTTTGGGCGGCAGTGGTTTTTTCCGCCTGGTATTGCGGACTTGGCCCGTCGATTGTCTCCACCCTGCTCGGAGCAGCCGGCGTCTGGTATTGGTTTCTACCGCATATTCGGTTGTTTGAACTGCCTGACCCCAAGACTGAGATTTCTGGGATGCTCGGTTTCCTGATCTTTTCAAGCTTGATCATCGCTCTCGGTGAAACCAACCGTTGCTCTCTTGCCAAGAGCTTGTGGGCCCAGGATCAACTGCGCAACGCTCATGACGAACTTGAGCGAAAAGTTCAGGAACGAACGGCCGACTTGAACCTGGCGAACGAGAGCCTGCGCGAACTTTCGAGCCGGTTGCAGCAGATGCGCGACGAAGAGCGCCGGCAAATCGCCCGCGAGCTGCACGACAGTGTAGGCCAACTGCTGGCGGCGCTCAGCATGAACATTAGTATCGTGCGATCTCAATCGCATAAGCTCGATTCCGCAGGAGCCCGAGCCGTCTCCGAGAATGCCGCAATGGTGGAGCAGATCAGCACAGAAATCCGTACCATATCTCATCTGCTGCATCCTCCCCTGCTCGATGTTGCCGGCCTGGCCTCTGCGCTTCGCTGGTATGTGGACGGCTTCTCAGAACGCAGCAAGATCAAGGTTGCGCTGGATATCCCGGATGAGTTTCGCCGGCTGTCCAATGAAATGGAACTGGCAATCTTCCGGATGGTGCAGGAGTGCCTTACCAATATCCATCGTCACTCCGGGGCCGCCGCCGCCACCATACGGGTGCGGCAGGAAGATCAGAGCGTTCTGGTCGAAGTCCAGGATGAAGGCAAAGGCATATCGCGGGAGAAGCAATGGGAACTTCGTTCCTCAGGCCGCAGCGGCGTGGGGTTGCGCGGAATGCGGGAGCGCCTCAGACAGCTATCCGGAACTCTCGATATTCGATCGACTGGAAAAGGGACCGCCGTCATTGCCATGCTGCCTCTCACCGAACCACGGGACGGCAAGGCGGACGGCGACAACATTCTCCCCTGAAATACGGCCGCAAATTGTCTGGCTAGACAGGCAGGTCAGCCGTCACCAGCGTCCCATGACTGTTCGAGTGGACACTCAGCACTCCGCCCAGTTGTCGCAGTCTTTCCCGCATTCCGCTGATCCCCACCCCGGTGGGGGCGAGTAAAGCTTGCGGGGACATCCCCTTCCCCAGATCGCTCACTTGTACGCAGACGTGGCCCGACGCCTTGGTGATCCGAACGGTCGCGGTCTCGCTCCCCGAGTGTTGATGCACATTCGCAAGAGACTCCTGCACGACTCTGAAGACGGCGATCTCTTTGTCCCGCGAAAGCCGCCCGAAGTCACCGGGGATTTCGAATGTGACATTGATGTTGCTGCGCTTCGCAAATAGTTCCGTATACCACTGAATGGCCGAGGGCAGACCCATTTCCTCCAGTGTAGGCGGATGTAAGAGATGCGAAAGCTGGCGAACTTCGCCCAGCAGGCTGTTCACCAGACCTGCGCTCTCGCCTATCAGCTTCGAATCGCGTCCGTTCGCCTCTCGCTCTCCCAGCACGCGCAGGTTAATCGCGAGAGCGGCTAAAACCTGAGCGGTGCTTTCATGAAGCTCGTGTGCCACGCGGCGGCGCTCTTCATCTCGAATGAGCATCAGCTGGCTGGTCAGCGTGCGCAGGCTGGTTTCGGCATCCTCGCGCCTCTTGGCTTCGTCCAGAAGTTGGACGTTCTTGCTTTGCAGCTCGGCGGTGCGCGCTTGCACGTGCAGTTCCAGTTCCTGCCGGAGCCGTTTGTGTTCCGCGACTTCTGTCTCCAGGGCTCTCGCCTGCTGCTCTAGGTGGGTGATGCTGCGGAAGCGTTCGTCTTCGCTGCCCAGACCCATGTAGCCTTCGGTCGGAATCACCGCCGAGTGCTCATTGCACACCTTCAGGAGCAGGTCCGCATCCTCCCCCCGGCTGAAACAGTTCATGGGATAAGCACAGAACAGCGAGAAAGACTTGGTCTGAGCCAGGCCATTCCAGAGTTGCTCCAGACGGATTGCGGCGTCGGCCTTGCCATCCGCCCACAATAAGGCGACCATTTCCCCAAATATCGCCACTCGAGGGCTGTCCCCGCGCGCGGAAGCCGTCGCGTCCGCGATAATGCCTCCGACTACATCGTTAAATCGATCTTCGTTCGGCCATCCCTCAGACATGAACTGCGTGAGCAGATGCTCGGCATCCGCGATCACCAGCCTTCCTTCTTCGAGCAGCCCGGCAATATCCAGTCCTTGCGAGGTTAGCCATGGCAAAAGGCCGTTCCGATGCGCGTGCGTGGCGACTACGACGGCGGCGTGCCCCCTCCGAAGAGCATCCCCGATGTATTTGCTGAGTTCCTCGAGCAGAAACTTGTCCTGCGAATAAAACTGCACGCCGTGTTGGTGATCGCCATGCTGGGACCATCCCTTGGTAGGAACCGGCGTCTGCACGCTTTTACCGTTCGTTGCAACCTGCATTTTTTGCGTTCCTTATTTTGTATCTC
This sequence comes from Candidatus Sulfotelmatobacter sp., assembly GCA_049585895.1. Classification (GTDB taxonomy): domain Bacteria; phylum Acidobacteriota; class Terriglobia; order Terriglobales; family Acidobacteriaceae; genus Sulfotelmatobacter. Next base: position 12,144 of record JBAVAV010000629.1, read on the forward strand.
GACTAGGTAGAGTAAAACTGCTTCACCTCCAACGGCATAGGGTACTTCCTGTAGAAAACCGCCCGTCCGAAGGCTCTTCGACGCTGGAAAACACACCCGGTAACGTTACTTCTGGTAAAAACTTGGCGCGGTCGTCGGCATTCACCCTCCGGCGGTAGGACTTCCAGGAGGGAGCCCTCGTCGAGCCAGCAAAGATGAAACACTCGCCTTGCCCGAAGGCAGGGAGCTCTTACTCTTGCGGAATCGTCGCCTGGGGCTCCGCCTCGACCGTCACTTCCACTTGGGCTCCCGGTTTGAGTCGCACCTTTTCGCCATTCTCGTCGATCAGGGTGTTCTCGATTCGAAGCTCCCGATATAGGTGATCAGCCCCTTCAACCGCAATCTGGGCTTTCTCCGGTAGGCTCGGGTGTGGAGGCTTGATGATTTTCTCTACGGTTGCGGGCAGGGTTGTGCTTGCATTCTCGGTCATGGCGCGCTCCTGTTGCTCCTAAGTCCAGCAGGAAAAGCTTGGCCGCCGATTATGGCCGGGGCCGCGCTAGATTATAAACGTTCCCACAACCACTGGAAACAACTTGCCTTTCGCGAGTGTTCAGCAGGGTAAAGGGGGGCGACCTTATTTCGAGTGTGGGGCTGGTTCGGGGTTCTTGGCTGTGTCCTTGTCTCCCGGGTTCTTGTCCTTGTGGCCGAAATCAAGGCCGAAGTGCGGTTCCGATTGCGTGCCTGTGACCTTCACCGGAACTTCGGTCCCCGCCCCGTCCTTGCTGAAAAACCGGTCGACCGGCTTCAAGAGAATTGATTTCCACCCAGTGGTCATTTGTGAGAGCTTTGCATCCATCCGGACCTTGCCGTGAAAGTCGAACTTTTGTCCGTCCAGGCTATAGTCGCCGGTCATATCCACGTGGGTCCCTGGAATTAGGAAATGAAGCAAGGAAAAATCCAGCAATCCATCTTTCAGCGTAAACACGCCGCGCAAATCAACCGGCACATTCTCCTCGACGTGCTCCATGGCTTCGCGGGGTCTGCCCTGCGTCCGCAGGCTCAACGAGTCGAGTCGACCCTGCACCTTCTGGTTCGTGAAATGCCCCTGCGGCACATGAAACGTGCCTGCCAGCCTGAGCCGGGTGGCTACATCGGGGTCGCCCGGGGGAAGGCTCAACCGGGTTTTCATTTGCACGGGTCCACTCATGATCGGCGGATCAGTGCGCACGCCGAGCTTGAGCAGATCTTCTATCACCGCATGATCAAGAACTACGTCGAGCTCAATATCGTGGCCTTTCGGTTCGCTGGTGCGCACTACCGACCCTTGCGCGGTGAACGAAGAATGCAGCAGCGTGGCGTGAACCGGCTGGAGATACGTATCCCCGTTGGTGCCGTCCACAATGGCATGAAACTCGGTGTGTAGCGGGACGGGCCGCCCGCTGATGTTAATTCGGAAATCCGGAGTATCGGTTTTTCCATCCACCACAATGTTGCCCAGCGTGCCCTCGTACTGGCCGGTGGATGAGAGTATTCCCCCAATGCCTTTCAGCGTGCCCAAGTCTGCATCGCTGAATGAGTATTTTCCCTGCACCGGCGTCTCCCGGGGACTGTCTTCCTGAAAGGGACCAAACATTCCACCGGATTGAATATTTCCCACCGGCTTCGGATTCACCAGCGTAGCGTCGAACGGCATGGCCTGGTCGGGCCCAATGTCCTTCATTTTCAGCTTCCCGATATCGAACTCGAGCGGGAGCTTGCCCGGCTTCAAGGTGTTGATGATCAGTTTTGTGTCTTCGCAAACAAACTTGTCGACAATGACTTTCATCTTGCCGGTCCTGGATCTCATGTTCGTCATTTCCCGGCGAGTCTCTTTGGGCGGAATGTTCAGCTCCAGGCCTTTCACATACACGGTGTCGACGTGCATGGGCGAGCGAAACAGGCTCATCAATCCCGTGCTAAAGCGGAATTCCTGGACCCCAATCAGGGCTTGAAACCCCTCCTCGGAGGGGTTGGGGTCCGTAGCTCCAAAAATCTTCAACCCTTCCCCGGAAACCTCAATTCCATTCGCCACGGAAACATGAAAGCCCGCCAGTTCCACATTGCTTTTAAAGCGATTCGACAGCGTCTCAATCACCCGCGCCCGCAGAATCGGCTCCGCTCGAGCCATGACCCGGTGGATAACGAATGCAGCAATGGCCAGAAGAACGAGAGCAGCAAGGGCGGCCCACTTCCATAGTGCGCGATCGGCGGTTTTTGAGTTTCGTTGGGGAGAGGGCGGGACCGGAGCCATCTGGTTATTAGATCAGAGCATCCACGTCCGCGGTCAATACAGCGGTTTCCGCAGGTGCACTTCAAGAAAAGATTCGTATCAGGGCATCGCTTCAGCGATGCCGACAAGGCTGAGTGACAAGCGGCTTTAGCCGCTGAAGCTTGCGCCCCAAGATCCAGGAGTCTAACCTTTTTGTTTCACTGTCTCAGCCGCGACCCCGGAATCCGCAAGTCGGTGAATCTGCTCGAGCGCGTCCGCCAGGGTCGTAGTCACCATACTCGAGCAGGCTGGCCCGAGGCGCTCCCGAGCTGCAGGGATGCCGCCTTCCAGGTTCCACAAACCCAGGAGGATCGGTACACCGGGAAGGCTGGCCTGCAACCTCTTGCACAGGGAACGAGCCTGTCCTGATGCAAAGGGCGGAAGCGAAGACACGCACACGATGGTGCAGTCCTGTTGCGAAACCGCTGCTGCCATGTCTTCTATCGCTCCCGCCTTCAGGTCGCAGGCACGGTATCCTGCGCGACGGAGCAACTGGGCCAGCATCATTACCACCAGTTCATCCGCTCCGCTGCGGGCCGGCATACAGGCAATATTGCCGTTAAGGCCACCGATCTCAGCCTGAGCGGTTTGCCGGCGGGCGTCGTCCTCCGTAGTCGCAGCAGGCGGGTTCTCCGTGAGCTCATCGCCCAGATCTTCGATCAGTTCCTTCGTACTCTCGAACATGAACCGTCGTGCGTCGTCGTCGAGCCCATCCGTTTGATGGTCGTGCTCCGCCAACCGGAGAGCGGGAATGAGGATCGATTCGTACACGCTCTCAAGCGGATTTTCCTTGAGATGCTTCTCCGCTATCGCTCTTGCTT
>JBAVAV010000630.1:0-7855 GCA_049585895.1 Candidatus Sulfotelmatobacter sp.
AAAATTTCCTGGTGGAATTCCGATTATCTATGTCCTGCGGACCGGCAGGTCGTGGAGTACCACAAAGCGCTGGTTCGAAAGATACTGGGCGAGTGGGGATTCGATGGTCTTAAGCTCGACGGCCAGCACATGAACGCAGTTCCTCCTTGCTACAACCCCGCTCATCACCACAAACGCCCGGAGGACTCTGTCGAAGCGTTGCCGGAATTCTTTCGCGAGCTATACGAAACCGCGCGCAGCGTGAAACCTGATGCCCTAGTCGAGTTTTGTCCCTGCGGCACTGCGTATTCGTTTTTCACCATGCCGCACTTCAACATGTCGGTGGCGTCCGATCCGGAGAGTTCTTTTCAGATTCGTTCCAAAGGCAAAACATTGAAGGCGCTGATGGGCGACAACATTCCCTACTTCGGCGATCACGTGGAATTGAGCGATGGGGCAAACGATTTCGCCTCCACCGTGGGTGTGGGAGGAGTTGTCGGCACGCAGTTCGTGCTTCCAGATCTGGTCGCGAAGCACAGCAAGTCAGACCTTACACCGGAACGTGAAAAATTCTTTGAAAAATGGGTAAGCATCTATAAGGACAAAATGCTTTCGCGCGGCGAGTATCTCGGCGACCTTTACGACATTGGCTTCGATCGCCCCGAGGCGCACGCCATTCGCAAAGGCGGAGAAATGTTTTATGCCTTTTTCGCTCGCCGTTGGAACGGGTCGGTCGAGTTGCGCGGTCTGCAGGACCACGACTATCACGTTGTGGATTATGTAAACGGCAAGGACTTCGGAATCGTGCACGGCCCTCAGGCCACGATTCCTGCCCGGTTCGACAAATACCTCCTGCTCGAAGTGCAGCCTCGGTGAAGTTCGCCCCGAAACCATACAGGAAGTTCGCGAATTCCTCCCCTCCGGAGGCGGCTCATGCGGCATGGAAAGGCTGAAAAGTACAATGGCGGTTCACCCCGAAGGGTGAATCGGCAGGTCTTTTCGAACAAGCTGGGAGAACTCTTGGGAGATGCAGCCGGGCAGTGCACTAGTCCAGTTCGTGCAATTCTTCCCGCGTCTCCGGCTCAAACATGCGCACTCCCGCTCCTGCTCCCGAACCGCCTTCTGCATCGCGCTTCTTCTGCCAGTCCGCTTCGGTGAGCACCGTAATCGCTTCCGTCTTTTTCTTCTTAAGCCCCGCATTGATGCCGGGCAGCTCTTGTTGCGTCAGCTTCTGGAATTCGGCGATCACGTCTTCGAGTTCGTGCCCCAACGATTCCGCACGGGCCGCCTGATAGTCTGCCGGACGGCCATCATAGCCGTTGACGCTGCCATAGAGCTGTCCAAGAAGTTCGCGGATGCGCTCCTCTCCCGTGATCATGCCGCCTTCTTTCGTGGCCACGATTTTTGACCGGAGCCCGTCGCACTTGGCCGCCAATTCCAGGAGCTGCTTACGCAGCGGATCTTTCTCCGGCAACCTGGCAGCTCGCTGATTGGCCGCATTGCGAACGCCCTCGATGGCCTCTACCGAATACGTCATGTGCTCGATGGTCCGGTAGATCTTCATAGCCAGCTCGAACTGGGCCTTGCGATCTTCCAGGGAAAACTTCGCTCGCGGATCGAGCGTCACGTTCAACTGTTCGGTGTAAACCTTGTCTCCCTTGGTCATCTTCACCATGTAAGTCCCGGGCAACACGCGCGGACCCTGCGCGGCCTCTCCCAGGAGTGTGGCTGCAGGCGGAACCGCCGGCCCTTTCACACGCAGGGACCAACTGGCGCGGTTCAAGCCGCGGTGCTTGCTTCCGGCGACGGTATCGACCAGCTTGCCGTTCTGATCAAGAATCTCAATCTTCAGATCTCCGAAGATGTGCCGCGCCTTCTGGTAGTAGGTAATTTGCGCTTCCGAAGGCCGGCTGGGACCCCGGAACGACTCACTTCCTTCCGCCCAGCCGCCGCGGGCTTCGAAGTACTGGATGGCGCGGCCTGGAATCAAAACGGCTTCTTTCGACATCAGGTCGGGAGTCAGGGCACGCCAGGCGGAAATGTCATCGATAATCCAGATGCCACGACCGTGCGTAGCCAGCACCAGGTCGCTCTCGCGAGCTTGCACTGCAATGTCGCGCACCGCCGCCGCCGGGAAGTTGCTGCCCTTGTACTGCGCCCAGTGCTGGCCGCTGTCCACCGAAATCCAAAGACCGAACTCCGTGCCCAGGAACAGCAGGTTCGGGTTCACGCTGTCTTCCTTGATCACATGGGCATATCCCCGCACCCCGCTTTCCTGCAACGGAAGCGCCGTCCACGTCTTGCCGTAGTCACTGGTTTTGCAGGCGTAAGGCTTCATGTCGCCGAAGTTATGGCGATCGAAGGTGCCGTAGGCCGTGGCTTCGTCGAAGCGGCTGGCCTCAATCGTCGACACCCAGGAATTCTTTTCCAGACCGTGGATGTTGCCCACAACATTGTTCCAGGTCCTGGCGCCATCGCGCGTGATCTGGACGTTGCCATCGTCGGTGCCCACCCAGATGATCTGGCCATTTCTGGGCGATTCGGAAATCGAATAGATCGTGGTGTGCATTTCCGCCGAAGAATTGTCGACCGTGACGCCGCCGGATTCTTCCTGCTTTTGCTTTTCGGGATCGTTGGTGGTGAGGTCGGGCGAAATACGATCCCACGATTGTCCGTGATCGCGCGAGCGGAACAGGAACTGCGCTCCGATGTAGAGCGTGCCCTTTTCATTGGGGCTCATGTGAATGGGCGTGTTCCAGTTGAAGCGCAACTTCTTTTCGCCGTAATTGGGCAAAGGCTTGATGTCCCGAGTCTGGTGCGTGTAGCGGTTCACCCGCCCGATTTCCCCGCCCTGCGCTTCGGCATAGATGTAGTCGGGGTCGGCGGTGTCTTCGAACATCCAGAAACCATCGCCGCCGAACATGTTTTCCCAGCGCGAATTGGAAACGCCGCCAGGATAGGAGGAATCGCCGACCCACGAACTGTTGTCCTGCAGCCCGCCGTAAACGTGATAGGGATCGGAATTGTCGGTGCTGACGTGGTAGAACTGCGAAACCGGCAGGTTCATCTGGTGCTTCCAGCGATTGCCGCCGTCCTCGCTGCGCCAGAGACCGCCGTCGTCGCCCGCGATCACAACGTTCGTATTCTTGGGATTAATCCAGACGTCGTGGAAGTCGCCGTGCACCCCGCCTGAAACGACGTTGAAGGTCTTGCCGCCGTCGGTGCTGTAAAGCAGGATCAGATCTGGTTTAAAGATCTTGTTCTCGTCCCTGGGGTCGACGATCAGGTTGCCAAAATAAAACGGCCGCCAAACCATATAGTTGCTGGCATCGAGCTTCTTCCATGAGTCGCCGCCATCGTCGGAACGATACAGCGCTCGTCCTTTCTCGGCCTCGATGTTGGCATAGACCACCTGCGGTTTGGAAGGCGCGACCGCCACGGCAAGTCGACCCCACGGTTTAGGCGGCAAGCCCTTAGCGCTGCTGACGCTGATTTCGGCCCAATGGTCGCCTCCATCGGTGGATTTAAAAAGGCCACTGCCCGGACCACCCGAACGAAACGTCCAGCCCAGGCGCCGGAAGTCCCACATCGATGCGTAGATGGTCTTGGGTTCCTGCCGGCTCATGGCCATGAGACCGCACCCCGAGGATCCATTGGCTCCCGCAAGAACTTTCTTCCAAGTCTTGCCGCCGTCGTTTGTCTTGTACACTCCCCGCTCGTCGTTATCGTCCCAGAGATGCCCGCTGGCACAGACCAGAACGTTGTTTCCATCGCCCGGGTCGACCAGAATCTTCGCGACGTGCTCGCTGTCTTTCAGGCCCACGTTGGTCCAGTTCTCGCCGCTGTCGGTGGACTTGTAAACGCCATCGCCAACCGAGACGCTGTTACGCATCCAGGCCTCACCAGTCCCCACCCAAATAATCTTTGGATTGGAGGGATCAATCGTTACCGCCCCGATTGATTGGACGCTCTCACGGTCGAACACCGGCTGGAAGGTGGTTCCGCCGTTGACCGACTTCCACACCCCGCCGCTGGCCGATCCCACGAAGACGGTGATGCGCCCGTTCTGGTCCACCGCGTCCAGGGCCGCGATGCGCCCGCTCATCGTGGCGGAGCCAATGTTGCGCGCGGGCAGCCCCGAGATGGTTGCGGCATCGAACTTATAGCCGGTTTGGGCGAAGGTCTGGGTTCCAGCGCTCAACAATCCGATGCCAGTCCACAAGCTCAACTTCACCAGCGTTTTGCAGTAACCAGCGCGTGCATTCATGGTTAGATTCCTCTTCGAAGCGCAATCCGAGGCGCGATACTTTTACACAGCCGGTTGCGGCTGATAGATCCTACTTCTTCTCGGCATCCGGCTTAGGCGCTTGCGTCAGAGAAGCCGGCAAGGCAAAGTCGCCTTTGTCGATGGGCACATTCACTTCAATCTTCTCAATGGTCGTGGTCTGCGCGGCGGGATTCCCCTTCGACCCCTGCGAAATCGAAAAGGGAAACATCACGCCCGCGACCGGCTTGTAAGAGCCCATTTCCATGACACTCTCCCGCACGGAGCCGCGGATGAACTCTTGAGCTTCTCTGCGGATCTCGAGATACGTATCGGGATCGAGGTAGTAGTAGAGGATGTCTCCGTTCTGAAGGGTGACCTTCAAGCGCAGCGCGTCGTCGCCATCCACCAGATCGTGGCCCAAATACTCGAGAGTGTTGCCTTTTTCTTTGTAGTCCACCAGCGGGCCGTCAAAGTCGGCATCGAGAAGAACGTTTCGCAAGTCGTCTTCGCCCATTAATTCGGGATCTTTGTGTCCGCCGAAGGGCTGAATCTGCCACCCCGTGGTGCCGTCGTAAGCCAACACTGCGGTCATTCCCTGCAACGAGATGCTTTCGCGCACCAGGTTCGGGCGGAGGTTTTCCTGCACCATGGCCTGCGTAGAGCCTCCACGTCCGCGGCCACGGAGTTTGCCCGTGATGCGTATCGACTGGACGGCCTTGATCTTGTCGGTTCCGCCTTTGGCCTGCAGGTTCTTGTTGACCAGTTCGTCGGCGGTTTGCGCGTGGGCCAGGACACTAAGGCACGAGACTGCAAGAAGCACAATCATTGCGTGACGCATGGGATGCGGGCTCCTGTTTGAAGGGGCTTTATAGGACCTGGAAACGAAACCACAATACTTTACGTCTTACCGGACGATCTTGCCAAACCTGGGATAGGACAGCTAAGAGCTGCCCTTCTTGGGGAACTCACCGGCGCGGACGTGTGGGCGGCGACAAGGCCTTAACAAGAGACTGAAAGTCTGGAGGGAGTTCGCAGTCAACGGAGACGCTGTCTCCCGAGCGTGGATGAATGAACTGAAGATGCCCTGCATGAAGGGCGACGCGAGCAATTCGCCGCTCCAGCGCTTCCGCCCGGTGATACTTTCTGTCGCCGATAACCGGGTGGCCGATGGCTGAAAACTGCACCCGGATCTGATTCTGCAATCCCGTCACCAGCGTAACTCGGACGAGCGACGCGGCGCGAAGGCGACGTTCGATGGAATACCGAAGCTCGGCACGAGCCGCCTGGGAGCCGTTCCCGGTGGTCAACCTTTGAAACATTCCTTCTCGTCGAAAGTAGTGAACGAGCATCCCTTCTTTGGCGGTGAGATGTCCGCGAACCACTGCGAGATACTGCCTCACCGGACTGTGGCTGAGAAACTGCCGAACCAGTCCGTCTCGATCCCGTTCGGTTTTTGCGAACAGCACAATGCCAGAGGTAAAACGATCGATGCGATGTACGACAAAGGCTCGCTGTCTCTTTGTTTTCAGTTCTGCAGAAAGCAGAGACCATGCGGACGGCGTAGGAGATCCCTTCACGGGCACAGCCGGCAGGCCAGTTGGTTTATTGAGAGCCACGACGGCATCGTCTTCGTAGAGGATGACAAGTTCCCCTGAGCCGCGAGGATTTCGCCGATCCTGCCTGGCTGAACGGGGACCGTCCCTAGGTGGAAGTCTCTTCATGGATGAGTGACTGATCGTTGCAGACGCACCTGGATGTTACTAGCGGGAAATTTTCCCTTCCGTATCCTGCGCTGCCAGCTGTTTGCTGGAAAAATTGAATCGGCATGGACCACGATTGTCGCAGGTCGCTGAGTTGCAATCAAGACTAGCGACGACAACGAAAGAATCTTCGATTAGTATTTCCACATTCTGATTTCGTTTCCCCCCTGCTCGAAATGAACTTCATCCATTAGTTGACGGATCAAGTAAACACCGCGGCCGTGATCGGCGTAACGGTTTTCATGCCGCTTGGGGTCGGAGAGAAGAGCCGGACTGAAACCCGGTCCGGGATCGGTCACGATAATTACGATTCGGCCATTTGGATCAGACTTTACCCGACACTGGACTTGTTTTGACGGGTCATTCCCGCATCCGTGTACAACCGCGTTGGCTAAGGCCTCTTGAACTGCCAACGCAACCTCAAATCGCTTCTGCTCGGGCACCTCCAGCCGCGCTAAGGTTGCAGAGATGGCGTCCACGACGTTAGCGATCGCCTCGGGATCCGCAGGCATGCTGAGGTCGAGCAGTTCAGATAGTGCGCTGTTTTCTGGGGCACCGCTATTCTCAGCCGGCATAGAAGGTCGTTTTGTCGAAAGGATTAGAGATGGCCCATCTAAGTGAAAGACTCCACCGCTGCGTCGTCGTTATCGAAAATCTCGAACAAGTTGAGAACGCCTACGAGACGCAAAGTTTGCACGGCAAACTTGGAAGGCTGCACTAACTTGATGTTCCCGCCACGCTGCTTCGTGGAGGCCAGAAAGCGGACCACCAGACCAATTCCGCTGGAGTCGATCATGGGCACCTCGGCGAGGTTGAGTACGATGCGGGTATCGCCGTTGCCCAGCGCCTCCTCCATGGCCTGGCGTAAGCCATCGACTCCGGGGCCCATGCGCAGAGCTCCCCGAAGCTGAATGACCTGCACCTGCGAACGCTTACGGACGTTGATGTCCAAACTGTCCTCCGCCAAGAACCACGCGCCCGCCAAGGGCAAGTGGCAAACTGAGAATGCGTCCCAAGTTACGGGAAGCGGCCGGGTTTTGCAATAGCGCGCGTGTTGGGGAGACGGCTCAATTTGAATTGTTGGGCCTATAGTTCGGCGTCATCCTGAGGCAGCCGTCTTCAGGGGAACGGAGGATCTCCCACTGGCCGTATCTATGGGAGATCCCCTTCGGCAAGATCAGGGCAGGCTCTCCAGCGGCTGAACTACGCCGCGGTTCGGGATGTGGCCTCCTAGGAGATTGACTTTCAATCTACCCGGGTGTGAGAGTTGTGGGTCAATTCCTGTGGGGAGGTTGTTGTGCACCCCAATTGGGAGCCTCTGCACACAAAAAACGATGGATGGGGGAATATAAAATATTCATCCCAGAGGGTCGAAAAAATTAGGGCAGTTTGACATAATCACTGGCAGCCTGAGGCAACGTTATGCGCGCGACGAGTCCCGTGACTGAACCAGCCCGTTTCGCTGTAATCATCGTCACCACCGACGAAAGAGTTCGCCCCGAAGCCGAGGCCTATCTTGCGGCCGATCACGACCTGCGCGTTCTTCAGACCTGGGATGAACTCACGGAATTGATCAAGAAGGAGCCGCCGGACGCCGTACTGCTGGACCTCGACACGGTGGGAGAGCGTAGCGAGGACGGTATCGCCGCCCTGGGCGAACTGCGCGCCTTGGGACCTGACCTGGTCCTAGTGGGCTTGACGCGCTCCAACAGCCACAACCTGCATCTGAAGGCGGTTGCCGCCACGGTTGATGAATATTTTGTGTCGCCCCTCAATTTTGAGGAAATTCGGGAGGTACTAGACCGGGTACTGGAGAAGCGGGCGTTGAAGATGGAGTGCCGTCAACGAC
>JBAVAV010000631.1:0-2563 GCA_049585895.1 Candidatus Sulfotelmatobacter sp.
GCGCCGGTCGCCTGCAACTGCTTCACCATGCCGGTGACGTAGGGCAGAACGTAGCGGCGATAGTCTTCCACGCTGAGGCAGCCGACCCAACTGTCAAAGATCTGGATGGCGTCTGCTCCGGCCTTCACCTGATCGCCAGCGAATGCAGTAGTGACGGTGACCAGCTTGCGCATGAGCTCATCCCAGGCAGCGGGTGAGTTGTACATCATCTTCTTTGTGTCAACGTAATTGCGCGAGGCTCCGCCTTCGATCATGTAGCTGGCCAGCGTGAAGGGAGCGCCGCAGAATCCGATGACGGGCAGGCGATCGGCAAAATGCTTCGCGACCAGGCTTACGGCTTCGGAGACGTAACCGAGATCAGCGCCGCGGTCGGTGCGCAGGCGAGTCACATCTTCATGGGTGCGCACTGGCCGTTCGATGACCGGTCCTTCGCCGGCCGAAAAATGAAACGGCAGACCCATGACCTCGAGCGGCAGCAGGAGGTCGGCAAAAATAATGGCGGCATCGACGCCAAGAAGTTCGGCGGCCGTGATGGTGACCTCGGCGGCGAGCGCGGGTTTCTTGCAGATTTCGAGCAGAGAATGTTGTTTGCGCACGGCGCGGTACTCGGGCATGTAGCGTCCGGCCTGGCGCATAAACCATACGGGAGTGCGCATTACCGGCTGCATTCTGCAGGCGCGCACAAAAATGGAATCGGGCGCTGACATGAAGGGTCCAATTTAGCATCTTTTGGCGGTCGAAGGCGCCGTTCTGCCGCTTGTGCGAAACTGAAAGGTTGGTGGCAACATCGGACTGAATGACTGAACCGCAACGGGATCGGGTTTCTACGGGATTGAGAAGGCTGGGAGCTGTGGGGGTGCTGAGCTTTCTGATAGTTTTTCGCGGGCCTGGTCTGAAGACGATCGAAGCAGTTGTGGTAGATGCGAAAACTACTCCGCCGCCGACCTTCTACAAAGATATACTTCCGATCTTGCAGGATCATTGCCAAAGCTGCCACCGCCCCGGAGAAATTGCTCCCATGCCACTGGTGACATATGAGCAAACGGAGCCATGGGCGCGGAAGATGGCGGCGGCGGTTTCCATGAAAATGATGCCGCCGTGGTTCGCCGATCCGCGTTACGGACATTTTGCCAACGATGCCTCGCTGACCGCCCAGCAAATTGCGACGATTGCCGCGTGGGCTGAGGCGGGCGCGCCTGCTGGAGCGATTAACGATTCCCCTGAACCGCGAAAGTGGACCGAGGGATGGAACATTCCGCCGCCTGATGTGGTCTTGACGATGTCCAAAGCGGTGGCGATTCCCGCGCGCGGCGACGTGGAGTATACCTACGAGATCGTGCCCGCGCATTTCACCCAAGATAAATGGGTACAGATGGTGGAGGTGCGGCCGTCGGGCGCGGAGCATGTGCATCACGCGGTGGTGTACATTCGGCCTCCGGATTCGTCCTGGTTGCGGCATGCGCCCGTGGGCGAGCCATTTACGGCTTCCATGTTGAGTGATCCTGAGGAAAGACGTCAGGCGCATGAAACCACGAGTGATTTGCTTTTGGTATATGCGCCGGGGAGTTCTCCCGACAAGTGGGCGGACGGAATGGCGAAGTTTGTCCCGGCAGGATCGGATCTTGTATTCCAGATGCATTACACGACGAACGGAAAAGCGGCAAGCGACGAGACGAGCGTGGGATTGGTGTTCGCAAAGAGTCGGCCAAAGCAGCGCGTGATCACGCTACAGCTCAACAATCACGCCCTGCTGATCCCGCCCGGGGCGGAGGACTTTCGCGTGGAAGTTGAGGGCACTTTGCCCAACGATGCAACGCTGCTCAGCCTGTTCCCGCATATGCATTTGCGCGGCAAACGATTCGAGTATGACATTGTGCACGACGATGGCAGCGTGGAACCGTTGCTGCGGGTGAATTATCATTTTCACTGGCAGCTGAGTTACAAACTGGCGGAGCCACGCGTGTTGAAGGCGGGGACGAGACTGCGGGCCGTAGCCTGGTACGACAATTCGCGGAACAATCCGCACAATCCGGACCCGACGCAGCTCGTGAAGTGGGGTGACCAGACTTCCGATGAGATGATGGTAGGGTTCTTCGACGCGGCGGTGCCGGCCGGCATGGATAAGTGGCAGTTCTTCATACGGCGCGCCGGTGCGAACGGAACCGAAAAGGAATCGAACCAGCGCTAGTTGCGCGGCATGGCGATTGCTGGACTACCAACTTTCCAATTGAGGGGAGTTCGATGACGGGAAAAAGTCGGGCGTTTGTTCTGGCAGTTCTGGTACCCCTGGGGATTGGTTGGATTGTGATCAGCGGAGCGACGGCCCAGTCTGGCGCTGCCCCGGCTGCGCCTTCTGGTCCGAAAATGGCGGAAGAGCAGTTCAAGAACATACAGGTGCTGAAAGGAGTCCCGGCGGATCAATTAATCCCCGCGATGCAGTTCATCACCGCGTCACTGGGCGTGGAGTGTGATTTCTGCCACGTGCAGGGCGCGTTCGAAAAGGACGACAAAAAGACCAAGCAGACGGCCCGCAAAATGATGGAGATGATGTTCGCCATCAATA
>JBAVAV010000632.1:0-1551 GCA_049585895.1 Candidatus Sulfotelmatobacter sp.
GAGCATCGCCTCATGCACGCGGAAACGCTGGCCTACATGCTTCACCGGCTGCCGGCCGATAGGAAATTGGCGCCCGTTGATCCGCCGGGGATCTTAACTCCGCCTGTGGCTCATCGGATGCTTGATGTTCCGGCGGGTGTTGCGACACTCGGCATCCCACGCAACACCGAGATTTTCGGTTGGGACAATGAATTCGAGAGTCATGCGGTTGACGTTCCGGCATTTGCCATCGATCAATACAAGACCACGAATCGGCAGTATCTCGAATTCATCGCGGCCGGGGGTTACGAAACACGTGCCTTCTGGAGCGATAACGACTGGGAGTGGAAGTGCGAACACAAAATCTCTCATCCTGCCTTTTGGACTCGGTCAGGCGGGCATTGGCTTTACCGGGGAATGTTCTCGGATGTTCCCCTGCCGCTCGATTGGCCCGTATACGTCAGCCAGGCGGAAGCGAACGCATATGCGCGCTGGGCTGGAAAATCTTTGCCGACCGAAGCCGAGTGGCACAGAGCGGCATACGGAACACCGCATGGAACGCAACGTCCGTATCCGTGGGGCAACGAGCCGCCCAATCCGCGACTCGGCAATTTTGATTTCGCTCGCTGGAACCCGACGCCGGTCAATGCATTTCCCGAAGGCCAGAGCGCTTTCGGTGTGAGCGATCTGCTGGGCAACGGCTGGGAGTGGACATCCACTGCATTCGCTCCGTTTCCCGGGTTCCGGGCCTTTCCTTTCTACCCCGGCTACTCGGCTGACTTCTTCGATGGTAAGCATTTCGTCATGAAAGGCGGCTCGTCGCGCACGGCCGCGTGCATGCTGCGGCGCTCGTTTCGCAACTGGTTCCAAGGGCACTACCAATACGCTTACGCGGGATTTCACTGCGTGAGCCGCTGACATTTTAGGAAGTCGAATTTAGGAGTCGAACTTATGCTGGTTCACACCATTACCCCCGATGCCACCTACGAATTCGCTGCCGACGTGCATGCCGGACTGACCAAGCCGGGTCAGAAGGAACTTCCGTCGAGATATCTTTATGACGATATTGGCTCGGCTCTCTTCGAGGTGATCAGCTTTCTTCCCCAGTATGGTCTCACTCGCGCCGACGAACGTCTGCTGCGGCGTCATGCCTCCGACATCGTCGAACGCCTGCCTGCGCCCATCGCCGTGGCGGAACTCGGCAGCGGCAGCGGTAAAAAGACGCGCTGGATCCTGGAAGCTCTCTGCCGCCGGCAGCGGACGTTTTACTATCCCATCGAGATTTCTCCTTCGGCTCTCGCCATGTGTGAGCGCGAGCTGCGCGACATCGATTCGATCAGCATTCTGGGTTTCGAGCGTCAATACCTGGATGGTTTGCTCGAAGTAGCCGCGCAGCGCCGCAGCGGCCAGCATCTGCTGGTGCTGTTCCTCGGAAGCACCATCGGCAACTTTGATCGCCCGGCCGGGGTGAAGTTCCTGGCCGAGGTGCGCCGCATTCTGGAGCCGGGAGATTCGCTCCTGCTGGGAACGGATCTGGAGAAGTCCAGCGCCGAGTTGCTCGCAGCCTACGAT
>JBAVAV010000633.1:0-5493 GCA_049585895.1 Candidatus Sulfotelmatobacter sp.
GCTGCTAGCTGCGGCCGGGGTCTTCATTGCTTACGGGATCATCCTCACCGTAGTTCCGACGGTTTGGACTCCGTTCGCGGCTAAGTTCACCATGCCGAACACGGGCTGGAAAGGCGTGTTCCGGGTCGCTATCTTCTTCGACGCGATCGCCGCGGTGCTCGCTTTCTTCGTGCTGCGCCGGATGAAGGCCCCGGTCCACAGCGAGGTGGCTGCCGAGACCCCGCAACTGATACCGGCAAAGGTCCGCGGCGTGGCCTAACCCGGCCCCTCTTGCGGCATAACCTGACAGGCTCCCTTTCGCGCAAGGAAGGGAGCCTTCTTAGTCTTGTATTACCAAACTGTTCGTGAGCCCCGAGCAGAAGGTCTCCTTCGACCGCCGGACGGTCACTTCGCCACTCAAAAAGATTGCCGATTCTATTGTGTCAGCCGACTAGGCGGGCAGATGCTGGCCGCGTGTTTCCACTCCAAATGGAATCAAGAGCAGCCCGAGGGCGAAGGCAATCGAAGTCAGCGCGACCGGCGTTCCCAGCGATCCGTAATGCCGCACGCCGCTTCCCACCAGAAACGTAATCCCTGCCCCGCCAAATCGGGCAAACGAAGTTGAGAACGCGAAGGCGCTCGCGCGGCATTCCGTGGGATATTGCTCCGGCAGCCACAGAGTATAAACGGCGAAGTTGGCGCCACCTAACCCAAGGAAGAACAGGCAAACAAAAAACCATGGCAGCGCACTAGGTCCAAGATAGAAAACCTTGCCGAATGTAAGCGCAATGAACACCATCATCAGCGCAAAAAACGTAGCCAGCGCCCCGCGCCGACCCAGCCGTTCCGCCATCCACGGCATCGCCAGGCAGCCCAGAATCGTGGCAAACGAAACCAGCATGATGCCCCAGGAAGCCAACTGCGCGGCGTGCGGACCGATGCGCCCGCCCGCTTCCGCAAGCGACGTAATCGCCGCGGGCACGTACACAGTCCCAGCCCACAGGCCGCAAATCGACGCCAGCATGAATAAGGCATTCAGAATCGTGCGCCGCCGCCACGCTGGCGAAAACAGCGTCGCAAAAGGACGCCACACCGCCCACGACCGTACAATATTTTCTTTCTTCTTCCACGCAGCCGGCTCCGCAACCCCGTGCCGGATCCAGGCCAGAAATAATGCGGGCACGCCGCCAACGATAAACATGGCCCGCCAGCCGTAGTGACTTCCGATGCCGTAGTTCGCCAGCGCTGCCAGAAATATGCCCACGTAATATCCCGTATGCATGAACCCCGCGCCCATGCGCCGGCGATGCTCCGGCCATTCCTCCGCCACAAACGTCCCACCCATGGCCCACTCCCCGCCAATGCCAATCCCCGCAAGCAGGCGCAGGACGGCCAGTTGCCACACGCTGGTGACGAAAGCGCTCAGAAACGTAAATACCGAATACCACACGATGGTCAGCATCAGCGTGCGCACGCGCCCGAACTTGTCTCCAATCGGCCCCCACAGGAATGCCAGTCCCCAACCGATCAGAAACAGGGCGAACAACAACCCTCCGTAGTGCCCGATGTTGCCTTTGGTAGCCGCAATACCCGAGCGCGGCAACAGCTCGCGAAGCGAGGGCACAAGCACCAGCGCATAAACGAACGAATCCATGCCGTCCAGCGTCCACCCGCCCCACGACGCCCAGAAGCCGCGAATCTGGTTTCGGGTGAGAGTAGGAGAGAGGGTTGAGACAGGAAGATTCGTTTCGTTGGCAGCGGAGCGCGCCATGACGGGGAACTATATCAAAACATCCGCGGATGTCGGAAAAAATGTCGTGGGTGATAGGTCAGCTTGAGACTCACTCCCAAGGCGTCATCCCGAAATCCCGCGCTTTCACCAGCGGGGCGAGGGATCTCGGATGTTCGTTCAGGTTTTCCCTAACACCTAACACCGAAGACCCAAGGCCTAATACCCGGACCCTAACCCTTCGCCGCCGCCAGCCGCCCTTCCAGAGCCTTCACTTCAGCATTCAGTCCCTCGGGAAGACGGCTGCCGAAGCGTGCGAAGTGTTCCTTGATCAAAGGCAATTCCGCCCGCCAGCCCTCGATGTCGACGCTCAGCAACTCGGCCACGTTTGCTGCGGGCATTTCTAATCCTCGGGTATCGAGATCGGCCACCTCGGGAATCCGTCCGATCGCGGTATCTTTCGCATGCACCTTGCCGTCGCAGCGCTCAAAAATCCATTTCAAGACGCGGCTGTTCTCGCCATAACCCGGCCACAGGAATTTGCCATTCTTGTCCTGGCGAAACCAGTTCACGTAGAAAATCTTCGGCAGCTTCGCCGCGCTTGAGGAAGCTCCCATCTTGAGCCAGTGCGCAAAATAGTCACCCATGTGGTAGCCGCAAAACGGAAGCATCGCCATGGGATCGCGGCGTACCTGTCCCACCTTTCCGGTGATCGCGGCAGTGGTCTCGCTGCTGACCGTCGCTCCCAGAAAAGTGCCATGCTGCCAGTTGAAAGCTTCGGTGACCAGCGGAACAATTCCTCCACGCCGTCCGCCGAACAGGATCGCATCAATGGGCACGCCCTTGGGATCTTCCCATTCGGGAGCGATCACCGGGCACTGGCTCGCGGCACAGGTAAATCTTGAATTCGGGTGCGCGGCCTTGCGCCCGGAATCCGGGGTCCATGAGCGGCGCAGCCAGTCGATCAGCTTGGCCGGCTTCTGCTCGGTCATTCCCTCCCACCACACGTCGCCATCAAGCGTCATGGCGCAATTGGTAAAGATGGCATTCCGGGTGATGCTGAGCATGGCGTTGGCGTTCGACTTCATGCTCGTCCCCGGAGCCACGCCGAAAAAACCGTACTCGGGATTGATGGCGTAAAGGCGCCCATCCGCGCCGAATTTCATCCATGCAATGTCATCGCCGATGGCTTCCACCTTCCAGCCCGGAATCGTCGGGATCAGCATCGACAGGTTCGTCTTGCCGCAGGCCGAAGGGAAAGCGCCGGTCATGTACTTTTTCTCGCCCGAGGGGCTGATCAGCTTCAGGATCAGCATGTGCTCAGCCATCCAGCCCTCGTCGCGCGCCTGCACCGAGGCGATGCGCAGCGCGTGGCACTTCTTCCCCAGCAGCGCATTGCCCCCGTAACCCGAGCCGAACGACCAGATCTCTCGCGTCTCCGGGAAATGGCAGATGAATTTATTCTCCGCGTTACAGGGCCAGGTCGCGTTCGGCTGATTCGCCGCCAACGGCGCGCCAATGGAATGCAGGCCGCGCACAAACTCTCCGTCGGCTCCCAGAACATTCAGCACATGACTTCCCACGCGGGACATGATGTGCATGCTGACCACTACATAGGGAGAGTCGGTGATTTCAACGCCGATTTTGGAAATTGCTGAGCCGATCGGGCCCATGCTGTAGGGAACCACGAACATGGTGCGGCCCGCCATCGAACCGCTGAACAATCCCCGCAGCTTCTCCTTCATCTTCGCCGGATCTTCCCAGTTATTGGTCGGCCCTGCCTCTTCCTTGGTTCGCGCGCAGATAAACGTCTGCCCTTCAACCCGGGCTACATCCGCAGGGTCGGACCGGACCAGGAAGCTGTTCGGCCGCTTCGCGGCATCCAGAGGGATGGCGGTCCCGGTGAGCACCAGCAGCCGCAACAGCCCCTCGTATTCCTCAGGCGACCCATCGCACCAGTGCACCCGGTCCGGTTTGCACATTTGCGCCACTTCTTCCACCCAGCGCTCCAGCTTGGCGTTCCGATGGTTGCCGGCGGTCGTCTCAACTTCTACAGTGGTGCTGGCCATGGTAAAGGTCTCTCCGTGGAGCAAAGGCCGCAAGCGGCGGCTTCGTGCGGCAACACAAACTCACATTCTCTCGCACTTGAGAGGATTATTCCAGCCAAGCGCCGGGATGGTAGTGTCCTGATTGATCGAAGGCGCCGCGTAAGTAGCGCCGGCATCTTGCCGGCTGTCCCGAGAGCTTGCCCTGAGCTTGTCGAAGGGGCGTCTCGCCCTCGGACGCGGACGCCCACCGAACAGCCGCCGGGACGGCGGCGCTACTCTCGCGGGGCGTGACGTCAAATTAGGACACCACCACAGGAGTAGCTAAATCGCCCGGCCTGTGGGAAACTGGGGACATGAAAAAACCCGAATTGGCCATCGTGGGCTGGCTTGGACCAAGGAGCGAAATGGATCGCGCCAGCCATCTATTCGGCAAGTGCTCCGAATGTGATGAAGGCATCTGTGTCGAAAAGGCCGTGACCGATGGACCGAGTACTCAACAAGTAACTCGTGAGAGACTTGATAAGGCGTTTCATACACACGTGAAGCTGAAGCACTCCGAGGACTTCGACCTCGCCGCTGTCCCCGCAACAGAAAGGCACGACGCCTAAGGCCAACTCTTCGCCGTTGATCCTGACTTCGCCTGCACCCTAATCAGACGAGGGTGCCTCACCTTTCGCCGCTCTTGCCCAGCCGCGAAGCGGCGGCAGAATACAGCCCACGGCGCAAGCCGTGGGTAAGCTGAGAAAAAGAGGAACCGAGTCCCGCTAGGGACGACAGAAAAGGTCGTGTAAGCCGAATGCAATCTGCAGCCGCTAAGGGGCAGGTTGCCCAACCTTTCGCCGCTATTGCGAAAGGTGGGAACCACAGACACCTTCAGCGCCGTCCTTGACGTTGATACCACCGTTGCATTTGATGATGGGCGAAACGCGCAGAACGAACCACCACACACCAGCCGCGGAGCGGCGGCATATGTTAGCCCAGAGCCTGCCCTGAGCCTGCCGAAGGGGCGTAAGCCTGGGAAAGCAGAGAAAAAGGAACCGAGTCCCGTCAGGGACGACACTGGGGTATTCCTGAAGCAGGAACGAAAAATGGCTGGAGTTCGCGAAACGACGGCTGAGGAGGCCCGTGCCGGCGTTGCCATCGAAGGAAAGCGCCTGAACGAAATTCTTGCCCACCGGCAACGGAGGCTGGGCTCCGGTATCCGGCCAGCCTTCTCGTTGAGCTGTCCGATCCCGGACGTCTCGCAGCCTCGTAACGCAAAATAAGGTTGTATCCAAGAATGGAAAAGCGGAACGTCCACCGTTACTTCGTTCTTCCGCCCTCGGCCTTTAACTTATCGCTCGCGCCCGCTTGTGCCGCAGCCAGCCGCGCCGTCAGCACGCGAAATGGCGAGCACGATACATAATCCATTCCTACCTGATGGCAGAATTCAACCGACGCTGGGTCGCCGCCGTGCTCGCCGCAAATTCCCACCTCCAGCTTGGGACGCGTCTTCCGCCCGCGTTCGATCCCGATGCGCACCAGTTCACCAACCCCGTCACGGTCAATCGAGGCAAACGGATCCTGCTTCAGAATCCCTTGCGCCAGATACGTCGGCAGAATCTTGTTCACATCGTCGCGAGAAAAACCAAACGTGGTCTGCGTAAGGTCATTCGTGCCAAAGGAGAAGAACTCCGCTTCCTTTGCAATCTCGTCTGCCACCAGACAGGCCCGGGGCAATTCGATCATTGTGCCAAC
>JBAVAV010000634.1:0-2703 GCA_049585895.1 Candidatus Sulfotelmatobacter sp.
AGGCCATACATGCGGCCGGCGAAGTTCAGAAATTCCGATCCGGTGAGGCGGCCGAAAAGCGCCATGCCTTCTGGCACTACACCAATCTGGCGTTTCACTTCGACCGGGTTCTTCTCCAGATCCACACCGAGAATCTCGATGCGGCCGGAGCTCGGCGCAAGAAGACCGGTAAGCATCTTGATAGTGGTGGATTTCCCAGCGCCGTTCGGCCCGAGGAAGCCGAAGAACTGTCCGGGCGCTACGCGCAGGTCGACGTTGTCGACGGCAATTAGTTCTCCGAAGCGGCGGCTAAGGCCCTGGGTGGAGATGGTGGGTGCGGCGTCCATCAAGCTTCTGAATCTAGCACAGCCAGAGGACCGGTGAACCACGAAGGGCACGAAGTTACACGAAGAATGAACTGACATTCCCTTCGTGTTACTTCGTGGCCTTCGTGGTTTCAGCCGCGTTTTTACTTTGCCGGCGGATCTTTCTTCTCGGGCTGCTTCTTTTGCATGTCTTCAGTCCAGGGCGGGACGATTTTGACGAATCTGGCGTAGGCGATCGACTGTCCCAGGTGTTCGGCGGCGTGGCGAACAATGAAGAGCAGAATGCCGCGTTCGGTATTCTTCCCGCCGAACCAATCCATGCTCTTTTGCAAATCGGCGTCCGGCATGTCTGTGATGGCTTTGCGGGCATGGTCAAAAGAATCTTTCAGCGTGGCCATGACTTTTGCTTTGTCGGTGGTGGACTTCTCGAGGGTCTTTATATCCAGTCCCGCCGGCGGGGGCGTGCCTACCAATTTGTACAGGTTGTAGTTTGCGGCACTCACATGCAGAAATACTTCCGCAAAAGACCGCACATCCGGCGATGGACGCCAGTTAAATTTCTCCGCCGGAATCGCTTCGGCCAGGCGGTTGAACTTGTCTTCCTGAATCATGACTTCCGCCAGAACCTCCGAACGATATCCCGTAACCCCGGGCGTGCCGTCTTTGTAAGGATTCGCCTGGGAAACAACCGGAACCGCCGCTGCCGCGAGCAAGAGCAGACAAAAAACCGGGGAAACATGTTTCATACAAAGCCCTCCTTTGGGCCTAATAGTCCAGCCGCGTACGGCACGTTAATCCAGAGTGGAGTGCACAAACGGTGCGCCTGCGACGGCCTTTCGATGATATAGTACCAACCGACCGGGCGGCGTGATCTGTTTTCATGTACGCACGATCAGACATCAGGGGAAATGGGGACCAGACATATGTGGCAGGGGACCAGCAGAATTCGATCCGTTCTGGCTGTAGTGGTGGCGCTGGTAGGCGCCGCCTGGGCGGCAAACACAACCCAGGTAATTTATAGCTTCGCCGGCGGTAGCGACGGCGAATACACCGACACCGAGCTCGTTGTGGACAGCGCGGGCAATCTCTACGGCACTTCCGTTCAAGGCGGTACTTTTGGCGGCGGCACAGTTTTCAAGCTTGCACCTTCCGGCAGTGGCTGGACCCACACCGTGCTCTACAACTTCACCGGGGGCGCGGACGGCGGAGAACCTTATAAGGGCGTAACGCTCGATGCTCACGGCAATCTCTATGGCACGGCGGTGACGGGCGGCGGCGGTTCTTGTGAGGGCGGCTGCGGCGTGGTGTACAAGCTAACCAACTCCGGCGGAACCTGGACCCAGAGCGTGATTCACACTTTCACCGGAGGCAATGACGGCTCCGGTCCGGGAAGCCCCGTGGCCTTTGACAAGCGCGGCAACCTCTATGGAACCACTCCCACCGGGGGCGCGAAAGGGTTTGGCGTTGTCTACGAAATGGCGTCCAATTCCAGCGGCAACTGGAGGTTCAAGGTTATTCACACCTTCACGGGAGGCCTGGATGGCTTGGGCGGCTCGGCAAGCCGGCTGCTGCTCGATACAGCGGGCAATATTTATGGAGTGAACACGGTGGGCGGAGCGAATGGCTTCGGCAACGTCTTCGAGCTCGTGCACACCGGGGGCAACTCGCAGCTGACAGTGCTTTATTCCTTCAAGGATCAGCCGGACGGGGCGTCGCCTTACGGCGGCGTGATTTTCGACAAAGATGGAAATCTCTACGGCACCACGTATTACGCCGGGGCGAATGACGTTGGCACGGTTTACAAGCTGACTCACAACGGCGGGTCATGGACAGAATCGGTGATCTACAACTTCAAAGGCGGTAGCGACGGGGACAGCCCCATCAGCACGCTCGCCACGGATGCAAATGGCAATCTGTACGGCACGACCAGCGACGGTGGCGCCACAGGATGCGGGTGCGGCACCCTCTTCAAGCTGGCTCCGGGCAGCGGAGACGCCTGGACCGAGAGTGTAGTGTATCGTTTCCCGGGCGCTCCCAAGGCGGCGTTTGCCTACAACGGAGTGGTGTTCGATTCCAAGGGAAACTTCTACGGCGCAACTGTGCACGGGGGGTCCGGGAATGACGGCGCGATCTACAAGTTCACGCCGTAAGCGGAAAGAATAGGCTGCGCGAAGATGCCCTGGCCTTTCGCCAGGGCGTTTCGTTTTGGCAGAACTGCAGTGTTCTAGAACAGATTCCACAGGAACTGGTTGTAGACCTCGTGGTGATACTGTACTTCGGGCGCTTTAACAAACGTTCCCAGAGCGCGCGGGCAGCGGTCGGCGGCGGCTTGTTTCAAGTCTGCATAACGGCCTTTAACGTCTTCGCCGAGCATTTTGGTGGTCCATTGCGCTTTGCG